>NZ_JBHYXC010000002.1:7486-113043 GCF_042751495.1 Streptomyces sp. NPDC059373
GGACCGCCCAGCCCCGATGGGGAGCTTTACGGCTCGAACTTGTAGCCCAGGCCCCGCACTGTCACCAGGTAGCGCGGCGCACCCGGGTCCGGCTCGAGCCCTGTCCCGCGTGCGCCTCTCGCACCGCTCGGCCCCAGGGGGCCTCACGGGCATCGAAGCCCTGCGCCGGACTCCGTCCGCCGTGCTGGGCACGCCGCACCGGACGCCCGGCATTGCCTCCGAGCGCCTCGTGGTCCACAGCAGGTCGGGACCGGGTGGCGGACCGCCCAGCCCCGATGGGGAGCTTTACGGCTCGAACTTGTAGCCCAGGCCCCGCACTGTCACCAGGTAGCGCGGCGCACCCGGGTCCGGCTCGATCTTGGCGCGGAGTCGCTTGACGTGAACGTCGAGCGTCTTCGTGTCGCCCACGTAGTCGGCGCCCCAGACGCGGTCGATGAGCTGCATACGGGTCAGGACGCGCCCGGCGTTGCGCAGCAGCATCTCGAGCAGGTCGAACTCCTTGAGCGGGAGGTCCACCTTGCCGCCGCCGACCGTGACGACGTGGCGATCGACGTCCATACGGACCGGGCCGGCTTCCAGGGCGGCAGGGGAGACCTCCTCGGGCTCGCCGCGGCGGCGCAGTACGGCCCGGATCCGGGCGACGAGTTCACGTGAGGAGAAGGGCTTCGTGACGTAGTCGTCCGCTCCTATTTCCAGGCCGACAACCTTGTCGATCTCGCTGTCCTTGGCGGTCACCATGATCACCGGGACATTGGACTTCAGCCGCAGCTGGCGGCAGACCTCGGTGCCGGGCAGGCCCGGCAGCATCAGGTCGAGGAGTACCAGGTCGGCGCCGTTGCGTTCGAACTCGTCCAGCGCGTCGGGCCCGGTCGCCGATACGGCGACTTCGAAGCCCTCCTTGCGGAGCATGTACGACAGCGCGTCGCTGAAGGATTCTTCGTCCTCGACGACGAGTACACGGGTCACGGAAGGACCTCCGGGGCAGGGATGTGATCAGGGAACGTCTCGTAGAGCTGGTCGTCGTCCTCGGACTCGGTGTCCGTGGCGACGACCCGGTCGCGCGCGGCGATCCCGGCCTCCGGGAGTCGCAGGGTGAAGGTGGAGCCCTGGCCTTCGGCGCTCCACACCGTGACCTCCCCGCCGTGCGAGGCGGCCACGTGCTTGACGATGGACAGACCGAGTCCGGTGCCGCCCGTCTGGCGCGAGCGCGCCGGGTCGACCCGGTAGAACCGCTCGAAGACGCGGTCCCGGTCCTTCTCGGAGATACCGATGCCCTGGTCGGTCACGGAGATCTCGATGAGATCGCCGCCGGGCGCGGCGATCCTACGCCCCGCTATCCCTACGCGGGTACGGGCCGGACTGTAGTTGACCGCGTTCTCGACGAGATTGCCGAGCGCGGCCGCGAGCTGGCCCCGGTTGCCCCAGATCTTGAGATCGGGGCCGCCGCCGGTGGCCATGGTGATCTGCTTGGCGTTCGCCTGGTGACGGCAGCGGTCCACCGCCTCGGTGACCAGGTCGTCGACCGGCACCGCCTCGGCGTCGTCCAGCGGGCTGTCGTCCTGGACCCGGGAGAGGTCGATGATCTCCTGGACCAGGCTGGTCAGCCGCGCCGCCTCGTGTTGCATCCGCCCCGCGAAGCGGATGACCGCCTCGGGGTCCTCGCTCGCGTCCATCACCGCTTCGGAGAGCAGCGACAGCGCGCCGACCGGCGTCTTCAGCTCATGGCTGACGTTCGCGACGAAGTCGCGTCGGACGGCCTCGATCCGCCGGGCCTCGGTCAGGTCCTCCACCAGCAGGAGCACCAGCCGGGAGCCCAGCGGCGCCACCCGGGCCGAGACCGCCAGTCCCTCACCGCGGCCCGCGCCGCGGCGCGGTAGCTCCAGCTCGACCTGCCGTATCTCGCCGTCCCGCCGGGATTCGCGGGCCATCTGCAGCATCTGGTCGACGGCCAGTCGGCCGCCTCGTACCAGCCCGAGGGCGTACGCCGCCGAGCTTGCCTTGACCACCGTGTCGCCCTCGTCGAGGACGACCGCCGAGGAGCGGAGCACGGACAGGACCGTGTCCACCCCCGGCGGCAGCACGGCGTCGGTGTGCAGGGAGGTGCGGGTGGGGCGGGCTTGTTCCCGCTCGCTCCAGCGGAACGCGAGCATCGCGATCACGCCGGTCATCAGACCGGCGATCGCTGCTGCTGCGGCGACTGCCGCGTTCACGTCCATGCCACCAAGACTAGGCGGATGATTCGCCCTGCCCACAGCCATGCGGGCGGGTTCTCGAACAGGCGTTGCCAAGAGTTCACCGTGGTGTCAGTAGTGGTTCATTCCGGATGCCCGGCCGGTACGCGTTCAGCCATAAGCGTGGGAGCGTGGAGGATAGGCCCCATGTAGGACCAGTCGTACGAAGTGTTAACGGACGGAAGGACAGCGACAGCGATGCGGGACGCATACCACGAGGAGCTCGACTCGATCGGTGACGGACTGGTCGAAATGGCCCGGCTGGTCGGCTCGGCGATCGGACGGGCCACCACCGCCCTGCTCGACGCCGACCTCAAGATCGCGGAGAGCGTGATCGCGGCCGACGAGAAGGTGGACGACCTGCAGCGCGACCTGGAGAACCGGGCCGTCACCCTCCTGGCCCGCCAGCAGCCGGTGGCCACCGACCTGCGGATCGTCGTGACCTCGCTCCGCATGAGCGCGGACCTGGAGCGCTCCGGCGACCTGGCCCGGCACGTCGCCAAGCTCGCCCGGCTCCGCTTCCCGGAGACCGCGGTCCCCCACGACCTGCACAGCACCATCCTGGAGATGGGGCAGCTCGCGCAGCGCCTGATGGCGAAGGCCGCCGAGGTCATCGTCACCAAGGACGTCGACGACGCGCTTCAGCTGGAACAGGACGACGACCGGATGGACGAGCTCCACCGCGCTCTCTTCCAGCACCTCCTGGACGACCGCTGGAAGCACGGCATCGAGACCGCCGTCGACGTCACCCTCGTCGGCCGCTACTACGAGCGGTTCGCCGACCACGCCGTCTCCGTCGCGAAGCGCGTCGTCTTCCTCGTCACCGGCGAGCACGCCGACGAGCTCACCCCGCCCGCCACCCCCGTCACTTCTGAGCCCGCGTGACGCTTTGTGCCTCTATGCGCCCTTGATGCGCCCACCCCGGGCCGCGTTCACTGGGCCGGAGGCACCGAGCCGAGGAGGGTAACGATGCAGGAATCCCCCACCCCGCCGACCAACCGAGACCAGCCGTCACTTGATCAGGGCCCGCAGCCCGTCATGACCCAGCTGCCCATACTCGGAGCGTGCGGCTGCGGCTCGGGCTGCGGGTGCGGCTGCCAGGCCGGCGGCGCCTGCCGCTGCGGCGGTTGCAGCTGCTGACACTCCTCCGCGCGAACATCCTCGAGGGCCCGTCCGCTTCACCCCGGACGGGCCCTCGTCGACTGCGACCCTTGCTCTCGGCCGGCCCTCGCGCAGGACATCGGCCCTCCTCGGGCCGGACACCAACGGCCCACCACTCGCTGCAGCTCGCTATCCCGCCGGGTGTCATGGGTCTCATGCAGCCACAACCCCCCAGCTCAGATGCAGTCGTGCCACCGCTGGAGCGTTCGCACTGGGTGGCCTTCGCCGGGATCCTCCTGATGCTCACCGGCCTGTTCGACCTCATCAACGGTTTCGTCGCGATTCTGGACCACGGCTACTACGCCACCACCGCCAACCACGGCAACCGGTTGCTCATCTTCAACTACACCGCATGGGGCTGGATCTGGATCGCCATCGGTATCGCGCAGATCCTTGCCGGCCTCGGCGTGCTCCTCGGCGTCAGAGCGGCGCGGCTCACCGGCATCGTGCTGGCCTCCCTCTGCCTGGTGGGCCAGATGATGTTCCTCCCGACCTTCCCCTACTGGTCGCTGTTCACCATGGCTGTGTCCGTGCTGGTGATCTTTGGCCTTCTGATCGAGCCACGCCACGTTCCGGGAATGCGGGTCTGACTGAGCCGGCCGCCGCAGCACATAGGCGACAGCCCCTGAGCTGCACCGTATGCGCAGCTCAGGGGCATGGTCGCCGGTCTTACTTCTTCTTGCCCTGGTTCTTCACGGCCTCGATGGCGGCCGCGGCGGCGTCCGGGTCGAGGTAGGTGCCGCCGGGGGTGAGGGGGCGGAAGGCGGCGTCGAGCTCGTAGGCGAGGGGGATGCCGGTGGGGATGTTGAGGCCGGAGATGTCGGCGTCGGAGATGCCGTCGAGGTGCTTGACGAGGCCGCGGAGGCTGTTGCCGTGGGCGGCGACGAGGACGGTGCGGCCGGCGAGGAGGTCGGGGACGATGCCGTCGTACCAGTAGGGGAGCATGCGGACGACGACGTCCTTGAGGCACTCGGTGCGGGGGCGCAGCTCCGGGGGGATGGAGGCGTAGCGGGGGTCGTCGCTCTGGGAGAACTCGGTACCGTCCTCGAGCGGGGGCGGCGGGGTGTCGTAGGAGCGGCGCCAGAGCATGAACTGCTCCTCGCCGAACTCGGCGAGGGTCTGGGCCTTGTCCTTGCCCTGGAGGGCGCCGTAGTGGCGCTCGTTGAGGCGCCAGCTGCGGTGGACCGGGATCCAGTGGCGGTCGGCGGCCTCGAGGGAGAGCTGCGCGGTGCGGATCGCGCGCTTCTGGAGGGAGGTGTGGACGACGTCGGGGAGCAGGCCGGCGTCCTTCAGCAGCTCGCCGCCCCGGACCGCCTCCTTCTCGCCCTTCTCGTTGAGGTTGACGTCAACCCAGCCGGTGAAGAGGTTCTTCGCGTTCCACTCGCTCTCGCCGTGGCGGAGGAGGATCAGCTTGTACGGAGCGTCTGCCATGGCGTCGAGTCTAAAAGAAAACCCTTTGGCGGCTCTCGGGGCCCCTCTGTAAGCTGCGCGGGCGGTTGGCGGCTATTACGGAACAAGGGGTGCGGGCGTGGTGGATCCGAGACGGGCCATCCGGGAAGCGGTGGCGGGACTGCCGTCCGGGTTCTGGTGGCTGTGGACGTCGACGCTGGTCAACCGGGTCGGCAGCTTCGTGGTCGCCTTCCTGTCGCTGTATCTGACCGTGCAGCGCGGCTACTCCGCCTCGTACGCGGGCCTGGTGGCGTCCCTCTTCGGCCTCGGCGGCATGATCGGCTCCCCGGCCGGCGGGACGCTGGCCGACCGCTGGGGCCGGCGGCCGACGATGCTCGCGGCGCAGCTGACGGCGGCGGCGTCCACCGCCGCGCTGGGCTTCGCCCGGAATCCGGTGGCCATCGCGGCGCTGGTCTTCGCGATGGGCTTCGCGGTGCAGGCCTCGCGGCCGGCGGTTCAGGCGATGCTGTCGGATCTGGTGCCGGGCGAGGACCGGCAGCGGGCCTACTCGCTCAACTACTGGGCGATCAACATCGGCTTCTCGGTGGCGTCCCTGTCGGCGGGCCTGATCGCCGTGCACGGCTTCCTGCTGCTGTTCCTGCTGGACGCGGCGACCACGCTGCTGTGCGCGCTCGTCGTGTTCGTGAAGCTGCCCGAGACCCGGCCGGCGGCCGAGCCGGTGGTGCTGTCGGCCGGAGAAGAGCCGCGGGCGGAGCCGAGGGCGGGGACGCGTGAGGTGCTGCGGGACCGCCGCTTCATGGGTCTCGTCGGGCTCAACCTGCTGCTCGCGGGCATCTTCGCGCAGACCGGCATCGGCCTGCCCATCTCCATGGGCCAGGACGGCATGTCCAGCACCGACTTCGGCCTGGTGATCAGCGTCAACGGCATTCTGATCGTCCTGCTCCAGATCCCGCTCACCCAGCTCGTCACGCGCCACAGCCCCGCCCGGCTGCTGTCCCTCGGCGCCCTGCTCTTCGGCGCCGGGCTCGGGCTGACCGGCTTCGCCGGGTCGATACCGCTCTATGCGCTGACCGTCTGCGTCTGGTCGATGGGCGAGATCATCTACATGCCGACCTCGTCCGCCGCGGTCGCCAAGCTCTCGCCGCCGCACGCCCGGGGGCGCTACAGCGGGATCATGGGGCTCTCGTGGTCCGTCGCCAACTTCGCCGGCCCGCTCCTCGGCGGCCTCGTCATCGACCACGCCGGTACGGGCGCCCTGTGGGCGGGGTGCGCGGTGATCGGCGCGGTGACCGCCGCGGGCTACCTCACGCTGCTGCGGGAGGAGCGGTCAGGAGCCGGGACGGTCGGCGCCGGTGAGGTGCGCGAAGGCGTCAAGGTTGCGGGTTGACTCGCCCCGGGACGTACGCCATGCGTACTCCTTGCGGATCGCGGAGGCGAAGCCCAGCTCGAGGAGGGTGTTGAAGCTGCCGTCGGCGTTCTCGACGACCGAGCCGAGGATCCGGTCGACCTCTTCCGGGGTCACGGCGGCCAGCGGCAGGCGGCCGGTGAGGTAGACGTCGCCGAGCTGGTCAATGGCGTAACCGACCCCGTACAGGCGGAGGTTGCGCTCGAGGAGCCAGCGGTAGAAGGCCTCGTGGTTCTCGTCGGGGTGGCGTACGACGAAGGCGTTGACGGACAGGGTGTGCTTGCCGACCTTGAGGGACACGGTGGTCGAGAGCTTGCGGGTGCCGGGGAGCTTGACGACGTACGAGCCGTCGTCGGCGGTCTCCCATTCCAGCTCCGCGTCCCGGAGCGCCCGTTCGACGGCTTCGCGTGCCTCACCCATGGAGCGATCGTAGGCGACGGCGGCGTTCGGCGATCGCCCCGGCGTAGACGTCGGCGGTGCCGCCGGCCGCCGCGGCCCAGCCGAAGTCCTGGGCGTGGCGGGCTGCGGCCTCACCCAGGCGGGTGCCGAGGTGCGGGTCGTCGACGAAGCGGCGCAGGACGGCCGCGTAGTCGACGGGGTCGTGGCCGGGGACGAGGAAGCCGGTCTGCCCGTCCCGTACGGCGACGGGGAGACCGCCCACCGCGGCCGCCACGACCGGTGTGCCGCAGGCCTGGGCCTCGATGGCGACCAGGCCGAAGGACTCGCTGTAGGACGGCATCACCAGGACGGTCGCCGCCCGGTACCAGTCCGCCAGCAGCTCCTGGCCGACCGGCGGCTGGAACCGTACGACGTCCGAGATGCCCAGCCGCGCCGCGAGCTTCTGCAGCCGCTCCGGCTTGGCCAGACCGCTGCCGCTCGGGCCGCCCACGACGGGGACCACGATCCGCTCGCGCAGCGACGGGTCCTGGGCCAGCATCACGGCGACGGCCCGCAGCAGCACGTCGGGAGCCTTGAGAGGCTGAATGCGGCCGGCGAAGACGGGGATCACGGCGTCCGCCGGGAGGCCGAGGCGTGCACGGGCCGCGGCGCGGCCGTCGGCGGGCGTGAAGAGGTCGAGGTTGACGCCGGGGTGGACGACGGCGACCTTGGCCGGGTCGGCGTCGTAGTGCCGGATCAGCTCGTCGGCCTCCTCCGCGGTGTTCGCGATGAGGCGGTCGGCGGCGGTGACGATCTGCGTCTCACCGATCACCCGGGCGGGCGGCTCGGGCGTGTCACCGTCGGCCAGCGCGGCGTTCTTGACCTTCGCCATGGTGTGCATGGCGTGCACGAGCGGGACGCCCCAGCGCTCGGCGGCCAGCCAGCCGACGTGACCGGACAGCCAGTAGTGCGAGTGGACCAGGTCGTAGTGGCCCTGGCGGTGGCTCGCCTCCGCGTGCATCACGCCGTGCGTGAAGGCGCAGAGCTGGGCCGGGAGGTCCTCCTTGGCCAGGCCTTCGTACGGGCCCGCGTCCACGTGCCGGACGAGGACGCCGGGTGCCAGCTCCACGGTCGGGGGGAGGGTGGCGGTGGTGGCCCTCGTGAAGATCTCGACCTCGATGCCGATGTCGGCGAGCCGCTTCGCCAGCTCGACGATGTACACGTTCATGCCGCCGGCGTCTCCCGTGCCGGGCTGATGCAGCGGCGACGTGTGCACGCTCAGCATCGCGACACGGCGCGGCTTGCGCCCGCCGCCCATACGCCGGGTGATGCGTGCCTGCGCCTTGGCCATGTACTGGCTCACGTCGCGCGGCCCTCCTGTCGTCCACGGGCGGATAGCTGCCCCGAACCCCTTCAACCGGTGGAACGGTCGATTCCATTCCACCGGATCCGTACTCCGTCCGGTTGTGGCCACGGGCCCGTCCCGGGCGGCTGGCGGGGACGGCGCAGGTCCGTGGACCTGAGGGTGCGTCGCCGGGTGCGGCTCCGTGGCCGGGTTGTGCCAGCCCGTTCCGCCTTGCGGAACGTACTCCCACAACCCGGTGAGACCCGTTACAGGGAGAGGCGGTGGACGCCGCCGGCTACGGCGCGTTGGTCGGGGACGGCGGTGCCGGTCCAGCAGGAGCCGCGGCGGGCGAGGAGGCGGCGGAGCCAGACCTCGGTGGCGACGAGTTCGGCGAGGCCGTCGAGGGGGAGGGGTTCGCCGGAGGCGGCGGCGCGGAGGGCTTTGCGGACGACGCGGGCCTCGATGAGCCCGGCGTCGGCCAGGAGGGGGGCGGCGAAGAGGTCGAGGAGGTCGTCGACGGCCGTACGGAGCCCGGTGCGGCCGGCGACGGCGGCGGAGGCCATGGAGTTGGCGCCCCAGCCGGCGGGGAGGTCGCGGATGCCGGCGCCGGCGAGGACGGAGCGCAGGACGGCGGCCCTGGCGCCGGGCTGGACGCGGAGGGATTCGGGGAGGGCGCGGCAGGCGCGTACGACCTGGTTGTCGAGGAAGGGGGCGTGGAGGCGCTGGCTGCGTACTTCCACCGCCTGCTCGAAGACGCGGTGGTCGGCGGCGTGGCGGGCCAGTGCGGCGCGGGCGCGCCGGTCGCCGGGCCGCTCCGAGGGGCCGCGCCGGGCGGCGGCGTCCGCAAGGCGAACCGATACTTCAGCGAGCGCCTCGCCGGTGAGCCAGCGCGCGGCGGGGCCGGGCCGGCACCAGGCCAGGGCCGCCAGCGACGCGGACAGGGCGCCGTCGGGGCCGTCGAAGCGCCGGGCGAGCAGCTGGGCGGCGACGTCTTCCACGCCCTGTTGATAACTCGTGCGGGCGAGCCGCCGCGCCGCCCGGTAGACGGTGAAGGGCACGAGGACCGACCGCCCGGTCAGCCCGTCCGCGCGGGCCAGCGCGGTCATCGGCCGGCGCAGCTGGCGGCGCCGGCGGTCCATGAGCAGGTCGGCGAGGCGCGCCGGGTGCGCGTCGAGGACCTGGCGGGCGCCGTGCCCGACGAAGTGGTCCGCGCCGCCCGCCGCCAGGCGCCGCCGGTGCCGCTCGGCGGTGACCAGGGAGGGGCCGGGTTCGTCGGTCAGGGGGCCGGTGTCCAGGAGGTCGGCGTACGGGAGGGCCTCCTCGCCGCCGGTGACCACGACGTGGTGCAGCCGGGGGTCGGCGGCCATGCTGTGGGCCCGTTCCAGCTCGGCGGCGTTCGAACCGCCGCCCGTGGCCAGGTCGTTGAAGGTGACGGCCAGCAGCCGCTGGCCCGACGCCGAGCCGTGGCCGAGCGGCGTGCCCGGCATCCCGGGCAGCCCGGCGGCCAGCAGGGCGAGCGTGGCGGACGCGGCGCCGCCGGACAGGTCGGCGCCCACGCCGGGCGCGGGGGTCTCGCCGGGCTCCGGTACGAAGCGGGGCTGGGCCAGCCGGGCCCGTACGGCGTCGATCAGGGCGTCCCGCACCCCGGCGATGGCGGTGTCCGCGTCGGAGTTCGGGGCGCCCACGACGAGGGAGGCGGACGGCTCGTAGTCGGCGATCTGTGGCACCCCGTCGCGCATGATCAGCGCATGGCCGGGCGCGACGCGCCGTACGCCGGCGTACGGCGTGCCGTCGCCCAGCGCTTCGGGCGAGTCGGGGCAGGCGAGCAGGGCGGCCAGATGCGTGACGTCGAGGGCTGCCTCGGTGAGGTCGGCGAGGGGGAGCGCGGCGGTCGCGTACGCCGTGCCGCCCGCCCAGCGCGTATGGAAGACCGGCCGTGCGCCCGCCAGGTCGCCGAGCACCGTGATGCGGCGGCCGATCTGCAGGACCGCCGTGTAGCTCCCGGGCCAGGCGGTGAGATGGCGCAACGCACCGCCGCGGGCCGCGAAGAGACCGACCCTCAGCTCGCTCTCGGAGGCATGACAGCGCCCGAGCACGGCGAGCCGGGCCACCTGAGGATCGTGCCCGTTGCCACGGTCGGTGCCGTTACGACCGCCGTTCGCCGGGCGCCCGCCGTGGGGCTCCGCCCGCACGATCCGTACCTCGTCGGACCGCCAGTCGCCCACCACCCACAGCGGGTCCGGATCACCCCACAGGAGCTGCGCCCCGACAGGCATCACCGTCCGTACCGCCGCTCCGGGGCCACCCGGCCCCGCGGCGGCACTGCTCCACCCCACCAGCCACCGCATCGCCGCCTCCGCTCCCGTATGAGCAACATGCTGCCACGGAGCGGGGCGCAAAGAGGCGTATGAGGACAGGGATGAGCGACCGGCCGTGCCCCCAACAGGGCCGGTTCAGGGTGGGTTCAGGGTCGTTTCGCGGTCAGGCCATCCTCAACTCCCATGTCCGAAAGGCGACTTCGAACAGCTTTACAGACTTGAAACGTCGCTTTCACGCCAAAATGTTTGCGACTCCCGAAATATTCTTGACGGCCCTGTAAGGCCGTGACGTGCCGCGGTCCGGGAGGCGTGGCTGCGCCTCCCGGACCGGTCCGCCGCCCGCGGGGATTGTGACGACGGAGCCCCCTGGCCCGCCGTCTCCCCCCAAAGCCGCTAATGGGGGCCGCGGGCCGACCCACTCCACCATGGAAGCGCTCCCTCCCGAACCGGCACAGAGCGCGCAGCCGGGCGCACGGCCGCATACGCCGGGAGCACGCGCCAGCAGCAGGGCAGGAATCTCGCCATCCGGGACAACAGCTCTTAACGGTCGGGATGCGGCGAACTACGCTGGGTGTACCCGAGTTTGCGAACGCCCCGAAGTCTCCACAAGAGGAGTCGGGGCGGCCGTTCTTGCGTCGAACTTGCGTCGTAGGGCGTCCGGCGAGGAGTGCTCATGAACAAGGAACACCGAGGGCCGAATGAAAAACTCGGCACCCTTCTCTCGCTGGCCGGCATCAGCAACGCCGGACTCGCCCGCCGGGTCAACGACCTCGGCGCGCAACGGGGGTTGACCCTCCGCTACGACAAGACGTCCGTCGCCCGCTGGGTCACCAAGGGCATGGTCCCCCAGGGCGCCGCGCCTCACCTCATCGCCGCCGCCATCGGCTCCAAGCTCGGCCGCCCCGTGCCCCTGCACGAGATCGGCCTCGCCGACGCCGACCCGGCCCCCGAGGTAGGACTCGCCTTCCCGCGCGACGTCGGCGAAGCCGTCAAGTCCGCCACGGATCTGTGGCGCCTCGACCTCGCCGGCCGCCGCGGCCCCGGCGGCAGCGGCATCTGGCAGAGCCTCGCCGGTTCCTTCGCCGTCTCGGCGTACGTCACCCCGGCCTCGCGCTGGCTCATAACCCCCGCCGACGCACGCGTCGCCCGGGACGCCCCGGCCCCCGGCATGAACCACGTCGGCCACTCCGACGTCGCCAAGCTCCGCGAAGCGGCGGAGGACGCGCGCCGCTGGGACTCCAAGTACGGCGGCGGCGACTGGCGTTCGGGGATGGTGCCCGAATGCCTCCGCGTCGAGGCCGCGCCGCTGCTGCTCGGCTCGTACAGCGACGACGTCGGCCGCTCCCTCTTCGGCGCCACCGCCGAACTCACCCGCCTCGCCGGGTGGATGGCCTTCGACACCGGCCAGCAGGAAGCCGCCCAGCGCTACTACATCCAGGCCCTGCGGCTCGCCCGGGCCGCCGCCGACGTCCCCCTCGGCGGCTACGTCCTGGCATCGATGTCACTCCAGGCCACCTACCGCGGCTTCGCCGACGAAGGCGTCGACCTCGCCCAGGCCGCCCTGGAACGCAACCGCGGCCTCGCCACCGCCCGCACCATGTCCTTCTTCCACCTCGTCGAAGCCCGCGCCCACGCCAAGGCCGGCGAGTCCGCCGCCTGCGCCGCGGCCATCTCGGCGGCGGAGGGCTGGCTGGAGCGGTCCCGCGACGGCGACGCGGACCCGGCGTGGCTCGGCTTCTACTCGTACGACCGGCTCGCCGCGGATGCGGCCGAGTGCTACCGCGACCTGCGCAAGCCGAGCCAGGTGCGGAGCTTCACGGAGATGGCTCTCGCCCGGCCGACCGAGGAGTTCGTGCGCAGTCATGGCCTCCGGCTCGTCGTCTCCGCCGTCGCGGAGCTCGAGTCCGGCAACCTCGACGCGGCGTGCGCGGCCGGCACGAAGGCCGTCGAGGTCGCCGGCCGCATCTCCTCGGCCCGGACCACCGAGTACGTACGGGACCTTCTCCACCGCCTCGAGCCGTACGGCCACGAGCCGCGCGTCGCCGAGCTCCGCGAACGCGCCCGCCCCCTCCTGGCGGCCCCGGCGTAGCTCCCTCCCCCCTCACCACCTCGTCATCCGGGTTGTGGGAGAGCGTTCCGCAAGGCGGAACGGGCTGGCACAACCCGGCACGGAGCCGCACCCGGCGACGGTGCCTCGGGCCCACGGGCCAGCGCCGTCGGGGTCAGCGCCGTTGCCGGGTGCGGCCGGGTTGGGCCAGCCCGTCCCGCCTCAGGCGGCCGGCCTACCCCCAACCCGTGGGAGGGGGTCGGTCCCGGGGCGGAGCCCGTGGTTTCGGGGAGGGGCGGGGTGGGGGAGGAAACCCAGCGGGAGGTGCGCCCCGTGGAGATCGCAGACGTCGTGGTGATCGGCGCCGGCATCGTCGGCCTGTCCACCGCGTACGCCCTGACCCGGGCAGCCCCCGGCAGCAAGGTGACGGTCCTGGAGAAGGAGGCGGCGCCCGCCCGGCACCAGACGGGGCGGAACAGCGGGGTGATCCACAGCGGGATCTACTACCGCCCGGGGTCGCTGAAGGCGCGGTACGCGACGCAGGGCGCGGCCGAGATGGTGAAGTTCTGCACGGCGCACGACATCCCGCACCACGTCACCGGCAAGCTGATCGTGGCGACGGAGCGGGAGGAGCTGCCCCGGCTGCACGCCCTCGTACAGCGTGGCCGCGAGAACGGGATTCCGGTGCGGGAGCTGGGGCCGGCGCAGATCGCGGCGTACGAGCCGCATGTGTACGGGCAGGCGGCCATCCATGTCGGGACGACCGGGATCGTGGACTTCGGTGTGGTGGCCGCGACCATGGCGCGGCTGGCGACCGACGCGGGGGCGAGGATCCGGTACAACGCGCAGGTCAAGGCGATCCACCGGGCGAGGGGCGGCGAGGTCGTCGTGGAGACGGCGATCGGCCCGGCCGTGCGTGCCCGGGCGCTGGTCAATTGCGCGGGGCTGCACAGCGACCGCGTGGCCCGGATGACCGGGGACGCTCCGGACGTACGGATCGTGCCGTTCCGGGGGGAGTACTACGAGCTGGCGCCGCAGGCCCGTGACCTGGTCCGGGGGCTGGTCTACCCGGTGCCGGACCCGGCGTTCCCGTTCCTGGGGGTGCATCTCACCCGGGGGATCGACGGCGGAGTCCACGTCGGCCCGAACGCGGTGCCCGCGACGGCCCGCGAGGGCTACCGGCGGCGGACGGTCCGGCCCCGCGACCTCGTGGAGACGATCGCGTTTCCCGGGACGTGGCGCATCGCGCGCCGGCACTGGCGTTACGAGACCGGGGAGCTGCACCGGTCACTGTCCAAGCGGGCCTTCACCGCCTCCGTCGCCCGCCTGCTGCCCGACATCAGACCCGCCGACCTGCGCCCCGCCCCCGCCGGGGTCCGGGCGCAGGCGGTGCTGCGCGACGGCACCCTGGTCGACGACTTCCTGTTCGCGGGCAGCGGCCCCTTCGTGCACGTACTCAACGCCCCCTCCCCCGCCGCCACCGCGTCACTGCCGATCGGCCGCGAGGTGGCCGCCCGCGCGCTGGCAGCCGTTCACGCCCCCTGAATTCGACCCGTAAAATCGAGCATTATGTCCCGCACCCCCACGCCCCGCTTCGCCGGTGGTCCCGCCGCGCACCCGCATCCCGAGGCGCATTCCGAGCGCCGGATCCGCACCTTCCATCCGCGTCGCGGCCGGGTCACCACCGGCCAGGCGGCAGCGCTGGAGCGGCACTGGGCGGAGTGGGGGGTGGACATCGACGGCAGCGCCCTCGACCTGGCGGAGCTCTTCAAGGGCACGGACCTGGCGCCCGGGTTTCCGGTGGTCCTGGAGATCGGGTTCGGGATGGGCGTCGCGACCGCGCAGATGGCGGCCGCCGACCCCGGGACCGGGATTCTGGCCGCCGACGTGCACACGCCGGGGCAGGGCAATCTGATCTCTCTCGCGGAGCGAGACGGCCTGTCCAACATCCGGGTCGCGAACGGCGACGCCGTGATCCTGCTGCGCGACATGCTGGCCCCGGACTCCCTCGCCGGGCTGCGCGTCTACTTCCCGGACCCCTGGCCCAAGGCGCGGCACCACAAACGCCGCATGATCCAGGCCGAGTTCGTGTCCCTGGCCGTGTCCCGCCTGCGCCTCGGCGGGACCGTGCACTGCGCGACCGACTGGGAGCCGTACGCCGAGCAGATGCTCGAGGTGCTGTCCGCCGACCCGCACCTCACCAATGTGTACGAAGCGGGCGGCTACGCGGAGCCGCGCCCCGCCTTCCGCCCGATGACGAAGTTCGAGCAGCTGGGGCTGGAGAAGGGCCATGTGGTCCACGACCTGCTGTTCACCCGCACGGCGTGAGGCGGGACACCCGTACGGCGTAAGCAGGGACACCCGCACGGCGTAAGCCGGGACCGCGTAAGGTCGATGAGTGTCCTCGTACTCGCATGCGCCCGACTCGCCCCCACCGAGCCCCCCGGCCGATCCCGAGTATCCGGTCCACCACGACGGTCGCGGCTACTACAAGCCGCGCCGCGCCTTCTGGGAGAACAAGACCTTCCGTGTGGTCGGCCTCTTCGCGGTCCTCGCCCTGTGCGGCGTGATCATCCTGGCCCTTGTGCGCCGTCAGACCGGCACCGAGGGCTTCCTCGTCGGCCTGACCCTGGCGATCCTGCCGGTTCCGCTGCTCGGCTGGGCCTTCCTGTGGCTGGACCGGGTGGAGCCGACGCCCTGGCGGAACGCGGTGTTCGCCTTCGCCTGGGGCGCGTGCGCGGCGACGCTGGTCGCGATCCTCGCCAATGAGTACGCGACCCATCTGCTGGCCACGACCTTCACCGCGACGCCGTCCCAGACCAACACCTTGGGCGCGACCTTCGTGGCCCCGATGGTCGAGGAGTCGGCGAAGGGCTCGGCGATCCTGCTGCTCTTCCTCTTCCGGCGCCGGGACTTCACCGGGATCGTCGACGGGGTGGTCATAGCCGGGCTGACCGCCACCGGCTTCGCGTTCACCGAGAACATCCTGTACATCGGCTCGGCCTTCGGCGAGGACCAGGCGACCGGCTTCAGCGGCATCGCCTCCACCACCGCGGCGACCTTCTTCGTGCGCGTCGTGATGACCCCCTTCGCGCACCCGCTCTTCACCTCGCTCACCGGCATAGGCTTCGCCATCGCCGCCACCAGCCCGCCGGGCAAGGCCCGCCGCTGGCTGGCCCCGCTCGGCGGCTGGCTGCTCGCGATGCTCCTGCACGGCACCTGGAACGGCTCGGCGTCGCTGTCCCCGCTGGGCTTCCTCGCCGTGTACGCGGTGCTGATGATCCCGCTGTTCGGTCTGCTGGTCTGGCTCGCCATCTGGTCCCGCTCCAACGAGTTGAAGACCATCCGCACGCAGCTCCCGGTCTACGCAGTGGCCGGCTGGATAGGCCTCCCCGAACCCGTCGCCCTCGGCTCGATGAAGGCGCGGGGCCTGGCCCGCACGATGGCCCGCCACACCCACGGCGAGGCCGCCGCCCGCACCGTCCGCGAGTACGTCTCCTTCGCCACTGCTCTGGCCTTCCTGCGCGCCCGCGCCACCCGCGGCGCCGCCGGCCCCGACTTCGCCGCCCGCGAGAACGAGCTCCTGCACCACCTCTGGCAGCGCAAGTCGGTCGCCCAGCCCGCCCTGACGCAGGCCGCGTTCACCATCCAGCCGCCGTATCCGCCGGTGTGGGCCCAGCCGTACGCGTACCCGCAGCCCTACCAGCAGCAGCCTTACCAACAGCCGTACCAGCAGCCGTACGGGCCGTACGACCCCGGCCCGCACAACCCGTACCGCCGCTACTGAGTGCCCACCACCGCCCCGACCAGAAGAACAGCCGTCAGGGTCGTCGCGAAAAGGGCACGTTTCACCAAGGACATGGCGCATAACGTAGCGGAGTCAGGCGGCTACGTTCGGCAACTCGCGTTCGCCCACCCGGACGATGCGTGAACCGCCCCGCCCCGGCGCGAGGAGCGCGGCGACGACCCCGGCCGCCGAGAGTGCCGCGGCCACGCCGAGGGCGGGTCCGAAGCCGTCGACGAAGCCCTGCGGCGAGGCGTAGACGCCGGGGCGGCTGAAGACGACCGCGACGAGGGCGATGCCGAAGACGCCGCCGACCTCGCGCGAGGTGCTGTTCGTACCGGAGGCGACCCCGGCCAGGGCGGGCGGGACGGAACCCATCACGGCGTTGGCGACCGTCGGCAGGCACATGGAGATGCCGATGCCCGCCACCGTGAGGGGGATGCTGAGCTGTACGTACCCCATGCCGGGGGTGGCGATCGCGGCGACCCAGCCGAGGCCGGCGGCCTGGAGTGCCATCCCGGCGATCATGAAGGGCCGGTTGCCGTAGCGGTCGGCGAGGGCGCCCGCCAGCGGAGCGACGACCATGGGTGTGGCGGTCCAGGGGAGGATGCGCAGCCCGGCGGCGAGCGGGGAGTTGCCGAGTCCGATCTGCAGGAACTGCGCGATCATGAACAGGGCGCCGAAGAGCGCGGCGAACATGAAGAAGCTGACGGCGTTCGCGGTCGCGAAGGCCCGCACCCGGAACAGCCCCAGCGGCAGCATCGGATGGGTCGCCCGCCGCTGCCACGCCAGGAACGCGGCGAAGACCGCGAGCCCGCCCACCAGCGCCACGATCACCTCACCGCTGCCCCACCCCACGGAGTTCGCCCGCACCAGTCCCCAGGTCACACCGAACAGCCCGGCGCCGGCCAGCGCCAGCCCGGGGAGGTCGAGGTGCTGCCTGGGCCCGTAGCTCTCGGTCAGCCGGCTCAGCGCGAGCGGCACCATGGCCAGCCCGATCGGCACATTGAGCCAGAAGATCCAGTGCCAGTCGATGCCGTCGACGATCGCCCCGCCGACCACCGGCCCGGCCGCGACTGCGAGCCCGGAGATGCCGCCCCACAGCCCGATCGCCGTCCCGCGCTTCTCGGCCGGGAAGGCCTGGCTGATCAGCGTCAGGGTCAACGGCATCACGATCGCCGCCCCCGCCCCCTGCACCGCCCGCGCCGCGATCAGCGCGCCGACGGTCGGCGAAAGCGCGGCGGCGGTGGAAGCGAGCGCGAAGACCGACAGCCCCACGGCGAACATCCGCCGCCGCCCGAACCGGTCGCCCACCGCCGCCCCCGTGAGCAGCAGGCACGCGAAGGCCAGGTTGTAGGCGTTCACCGTCCATTCCAGGTCCGCCAGGCTCGCACCGAGGTCGGTGCGCATCACCGGCAGCGCGGTGGCGACCACCAGCGTGTCGAGGGCGACCATGAAAAGGCCGAGCGCGGCCAGGATCAGCGTCCAGGCCTTGCGTGGCGCGGGGGCGGTCACATCGTCGCGTTCGTCGTTCTTTTCACCTACGTACATCGTCATGACGGATCTCCCTAAGGTCCGGGTCCTGATATCCCGACGAACGCGAGCGGCCCGCATCGACAGCGGCGAAAATTGCCGGGTAGGCCGTGTCGATCCGGGCGGGCGCCGCCCGTCGTATCGGTGAGAGGCCCGAACCGCGGGCCGGGCGAGAGAGGACCGCGCCATGTCGCAGTACCTGATCCTGATCTACGGAGACGAAGCGTCCTGGGACGGGGCGAGCCCCGAGTTCGTCGAGCAGCTCCACAAGGAGCACGCAGCCTTCCAGCAGGCCAACGCCGGCGCGGTTCGAGCGGGCGAGGCGCTGCACCGGACCGGCACCGCCACCTCCATCCGCAAGGACGCGGGCGGCGTCACCGTCACCGACGGGCCCTTCGCCGAGACCAAGGAGGCGCTCGGCGGCTTCTATCTCGTGGAGGCCGCAAACCTGGACGAGGCGATCGCCGTCGCCCAGCAGGTCCCGGCTCCCTTCGGCGGGGTCGAGGTCCGCCCGATCCGGACCATCGACTTTGGCTGACGCCACCGACGCGGTGGCCGCGGCCGGCGCCGCCGCTGTCGCCACCGCAGTCGCCGACGCGCACCGTCACGAGTGGGCCTTCGTGCTCGCCGCGACGGTGCGCGTCACGCGCGACCTGGACCTCGCGGAGGAGTGCGTCCAGGACGCGTACGCCAAGGCCCTCACCACCTGGGCCGATCGCGGCATCCCCCGCCGCCCCGGCGCCTGGCTCACCACCACCGCCCGCAACCGGGCGCTCGACGTGATGCGCCGGGACGCCACCCTGCGGCGTTCGCTGCCGCTGCTGCTACCACTGCCCGACGAGGAGGCCGCGGTGGCCGGGACCAACGGGTCCTCGGGGCCCTCGGGATACTCGGGGTCCTCGGGGCCTTCCGGGGCTTCCAGGGCCGCCACCTGGGACGACTTCGTCGACGACCGGCTCCGGCTGATCTTCATGTGCTGCCACCCCGCCCTCGCGGAGGAGGCCCGGATCGCCCTCACCCTGCGGCTGCTCTGCGGCCTCACCACCGCCGAGGTGGCCCGGGCCTTCCTGGTCAGCGAGCCGACCATGGCGGCCCGCATCACCCGCGCCAAGAAGAAGATCGCGGCCGCCGGCATCCCGTACCAGGTGCCGCCCGCCGAAGAGCTTCCGGCGCGGGTCGACGCCGTCCTCACCGTCGTCCATCTGCTCTTCACCACCGGCCACACCGCCCCCGCCGGCGACGACCTGGTCCGCCGCGACCTGGTCGAACGCGCCCTCGACCTGACCCGCATGCTGCGCACCCTGCTCCCCGCCGACCCGTCGGTGGCCGGGCTGCTCGCCCTCATCCTCCTCACCGACGCCCGCCGCGACACCCGGGCCGCACCCGACGGCCGGCTGCTGCTTCTGGAGGAGCAGGACCGTACGCGCTGGGACCGTGCCGCCATCACAGAGGGCATCGCCCTCGTACGGGAGGCGCTGGCCCGGCGCCATCGGCCGCCCGGCCGCTACGCCCTGATGGCCGCCATCGCCGCCGTCCACGCCGAGGCCCCCACCTGGGACGACACCGACTGGCGCGAGGTCGTCGCCCTCTACGACCTGCTCGTCCGGCTCTGGCCCTCGCCCGTCGTCGCCCTCAACCGCGCCGTCGCCCTCGGCTTCGCCGCCGGTCCCGCGGCCGGCCTCGCCGCCCTCGACGCCCTCGCCGCCGAGCCGCAACTCGCCGGGTACGGCTACCTGTCCGCCGCCCGCGCCGACTTCCTGCGGCGCCTCGGGCGCACGGCCGAAGCCCGTACGGCGTACGAGGAGGCGCTGCTCCTCACCGAGAACAGCGTCGAGCGCGACTTCCTGGCCGCGCGGCTGCGTCAGCTCGCGGGCTGAGCCGCCTGGGCGCCCCGCACCACGAGGTCGTCCAGCAGTTCGCGGGTCGCCTCCGCCACGGCCTCCACGGCCCGGTCGAAGGCCTCGCGGTTGTGCGCGGCAGGGGCCCGGAAGCCGGACACCTTCCGTACGTACTGCAGCGCGGCGGCGTGGATGTCGTCCTCGCCGACCTCGGGCATCACGGGCGGGCGCAGGGTCTTGATGCTTCGGCACATGCCTCCAGTGTCACCCCTCCCACGGCACGATGCGGGGCCTTCGGTGCCACCACCACCCACGCCCGTGCGCGGCCTCGCCGAGCCACCCCTCGTCCTCCACCGTCAACCTCATGAAGACCCCGTCCACCTCACCCAGCGCCTCCCGGAACAGCGCCCCGACCGGCGCCCCCAGCCCGTGCGCGTACTCCGGAATCCGGTCCCGCGCGGTGAGCCCCTCCCGGTAGCCCTCCTGCGTCAGGCCCTCCCCCGCCTCGACCCGCCGCACCGTCCGCTCCCACACCCCCAGCTCCCGCCCCGCCTCGCCCCCCGCGTCCGCATGCTCCCCGCCCCCGTACGGCGCATGCCGGAGCGCCTCCAGCGCCGCCTCGTACCCCTCCACGACCGGCGTCTCGACCTGATTCTCCGTCATGCCTGTTCTCACCCTCCGGACCTGCGGGGCTGTCGCCTACAACGTACGAGTTCGCGAGCCCCGTTACGCGACGCCGCCCCGCCCGTACCCATGGCCGCCGCACAGTGCGGCACAGCCTCGGCGGGCGCTTCCTGCCACCTGTCCACCGGAAGCCCGGAAAGCCCACGGCGCGCGTCGCCCAAGCCCGCCTTCGAACCCGACCGGCACGACCACACCCCCCGCCAGGGCCGCGCGAGTTAGCCCTGCCGCCACCTCAGATCACGCTTCGGCATATCGCCCCGTTCCTGGGACAAGCACACATCCCTACTGCAACGATCTGATTCTCGACCACAGGGGGACACATGCCTACGCCGATCAATCCCACCCCACCCGAACCCCCACCCACCAACACGAACACAAACACGGGCAACCAGGTCCACATCAACCACACCACCACCCCCGGCACCACCCCCAGCGCCCCGAGCGCAACCGCCCGCGCCGCAGGCATCGGCACCCTCTTCTCCGGCATGGCCGCCCTCATCCTCGCCGTGGGCGCCACCCTCGGCCTCGCCGGCGGCGCCACCCTCCAGGCGAAGACCAACGTCCTCCCCATCGGCAACCCCACCCCGACCGTCACCACCACCGTCACCGCAACGGCCACGACCACGACCACCGCCACCCCCGCCGCCGCCAACGCGGACACCGGCACCATCGACACAGCCGGAAATGCCTCCGGACCGTCCGGCATCACCAACGACGGCTGGCTCGTCTTCTACCGCAGCAGCACCGAAACCGTCGGCTACACCGGCCTGGACTTCGGCTCCAAGCCACCCGTTGCCGTCAGCGCCTACGCCGAATTCCGCATCGCCGGCACCGAAGGCGGCGACCCCTACATCGAACCGATCAGCGACTACACCATCGTCCGCCTGACCAGGCCCGGCACCATCGGCCCCAAATCCTGCAAGTCCCAAGCGACCAGCCACGCCGAACAGCACAAAATCATGCCCATCAAGACCGGCTACAGCTACTGCATGTACCTCGAGACCGCAAGCAATGGAAACCTCGCCGTCTTCCTCACCACTCTCGAGGTCACCAACAAGGGCCTCGAAAACAGCACCGCCCGCTTCTCCGTCACCATCTGGTCCGAACCCGGCGAGTAGCCAGGTCGTGTCAGTGACTCCTGTTAGAACTGGACCATCACGGACACAACTCAGGGGGCAAACGTGACTGACGCGGCGCACCAACTCCACCCAGTCACTGGGCTCTACGAGAAGCTCATCACCAGCCGGCTGGAAGCGCGCATCAAGGAGCTGGGAGCCGAGGGTTGGGGAGCCATCGACGAGGTCGTGGGCAAGGAATCCGCCCCGCATGTCCTGTCCCGCCACATCGCGGTCACTGTCGAACGCGTCCTCAAGGGGCTCTCGCCCGCCGAACAGGTCCTCGCCGCAAACCTGATCCTGGAGTCGCTCGGGACTGTCGATGGCGCCAAGCAGTGGGTTGACCTCGTGGTCGACGGCCCGCGTCAGCTGCTGGCACTCACGGAGGAGGAGGCCCCGGGCGTCTACGCAGTACGCCCCGCCACCCCGCTCTCCGAGACGGCTCTGATTACCAACTCCCCCGAGGACCCCAGTCTGGGCTTCGAGCTTCGAGCCGAGCTCGCGACGGCCGATCGGGTTGACCTGCTGTGCGCCTTCGTGAAGTGGCACGGCCTGCGCGTGCTGGAGCAGTCCCTCAAGGCGGCGCACGCTCGCGGAGTCCCCATCCGCGTCATCACCACGACCTACATAGGTGCCACAGAGCGCCGGGCCCTGGACCGACTCGTCCGGGACTTCAATGCCGAGGTGAAGGTCAACTACGAGCTTCGGTCCACTCGCCTCCACGCCAAGGCATGGCTCTTCCGCCGGGCGACGGGTTATGACACGGCCTACGTGGGTAGCTCCAACCTCTCGAAGGCCGCGCTTCTCGACGGCCTTGAGTGGAACGTCCGTCTGTCCTCGGTCGCCACTCCTGCCGTACTGAAGAAGTTCGAAGCCACCTTCGACTCGTACTGGAGCGAGCCCGCCTTTGAGTCGTACGACCCGGATCGCGATGGCCAGCGGCTTGACGAAGCCCTGGCCACAGCCGGAGGCACCAGCAGCCAGGGCACTCGTAAGATCAGCCTGTCCGGGCTTGAAGTCCGGCCATACCCGCACCAGCGCGACATGCTGGAACGGCTGGAGGTCGAGCGTGATGTCCACGACCGCCACCGGAACCTTCTTGTGGCGGCCACGGGCACTGGCAAGACCGTCATGGCGGCCCTGGACTACAAGCATCTCCGCAGGAAGCTCGGCCGCGACCTGAAGCTGCTCTTCGTCGCGCATCGCAAGGAAATCCTGGAGCAGTCGCTCCGTACGTACCAGGACGTCCTGGTCGACCCGAACTTCGGGGAACTGCTCGTCGGCGGCGAGATCCCGGAGAATTGGACCCACGTCTTCGCGAGCGTTCAGTCACTCAACGCCCGCTCCTTGGAGCGCTTTGCCACCGACCACTTCGACATTGTCGTGATCGATGAGTTCCACCACGGCGTGTCCCCGACCTACCGGAAGATCGTCGACCAATTCGCGCCGGAAGAACTCCTCGGACTGACCGCCACGCCTGAGCGCATGGACGGTCGCAACATCCAGGACGAGTTCTTCGACGGCCGCATCGCCGCTGAGCTGCGACTCTGGGAAGCTCTCGAAAACGACCTTCTGAGCCCCTTCCACTACTTCGGCGTCACCGACAACACCGACATGAGTGCCATCACCTGGAAGCGCGGCGCCTACGACATCGGGGCTCTGGACAACCTGTTCACCGGCAACGATGCTCGCGCCCGCCTCGTCGTCCAGGCCGTCAACAGCAAGGTCTCCGACCCCGGACGTATGCGTGCCCTGGGGTTTTGTGTCTCAGTTGCTCACGCGCACTTCATGGCTGATTTCTTCCGCAGAGCCGGCCTCAACGCGAAGGCCCTGTCGGGCGACACCCCGCGCGAGGAGCGCAAGGCCGCCCTCGACGAGCTCAAGAACGGCACGCTTCAGATCCTGTTCTCCGTTGACCTCTTCAACGAAGGACTCGACATCCCCGACGTGGATACGTTGCTCCTCCTCCGGCCGACCTCCAGCGCCACGGTCTTTCTGCAGCAGCTGGGCCGAGGTCTGCGCCGCAGCGAGGGCAAGGCTGTGCTCACCGTCCTGGACTTCATCGGCCAGCACCGCAAGGAGTTTCGCTTCGAGGAGCAGTTCCGCGCTCTGACGAACCTCACCCGCAATCGGCTGCTGGCCAACATCGAGCACGACTTCCCTCAGCTGCCTTCCGGCTGCCAGATCATTCTTGAGCCCAAGGCCAAGCAGCTCATCATCGACAACGTCCGCAGTCAGCTCAGCGTCAATGTCACCCAACTCGCCCGTGAGGTCAGCGCCTACGCCGAGCCCGCCCTCGCCGACTACCTCCGAGAGAGCGGACGCGAGCTCAAGGAGATCTATCGCGGCAACGGCAACTCCTGGACTGGCCTCCTCCGCCGGACCAACCTGCTCGCCGACCCCGCCCCAGCCGGAGAGACCGAGCTGCTCAAGCGAGCCTCCGCACTCCTCCACGTCGATGACCCGGCACGCGTGACCGCGTACCGCCGCCTCCTCACCGACGACGCCCCCAGCTACGACGACCTGGACGAGCAGGGTCAGGCCTACGCCCGCATGCTCTTCTTCTCCCTATGGCCGCTCGGCAACGGCTTCTCGACCTACCAGCAGGGCTTGGACGCACTCCGCGCTCAGTCCGCCTTCCGCAGCGAGCTCGACCAGGTGCTCTCGTACGGCCTGGAGCACGCCGAGCACATCCCCATCCCCCTACTGGGCGCCCTCCACAAGCTGCCCCTCACCGTCCACGCTTCCTACAGCCGCGAGGAGATCCTGCCTGCGCTCGGGCAGTCCGCCGTCGGCGGCTTTCTGCCCGGACACTTCCGCGAGGGCGTGAGGTGGTGCGAGAGCATCCAGACCGACGCACTGCTCATCACCCTCGAAAAAGACGAGAAGGACTTCTCCCCTCAGACCCGCTACAAGGACTACGCCATGAGCGAGTCCCTCTTCCACTGGGAGTCCCAGAACCAGACGTCCAGTACCTCTCCGACTGGTATCCGCTACCAGAAGCACCGCGAGATGGGCACGCACATCCTCTTGTTCGTCCGCCGCTACAAGAAGACCGACATCGGCGGCCCCCAGCCCTGGATGCTCCTCGGCCCTGCCGACTACGTCGAGCACCAGGGCAGCAACCCGATGGGGATCGTCTGGAAGCTCCAGCACGAACTCCCGGCGGACGTGTGGACGTACTCAGCTATCGCGGCGGGGTGAGGATCCGCAGGCTTCCTTGAGCAACTCAGCCTCGAAGTGCATCTGAGCTCGGTCGAGGATGTCGTCCGGGTCGCAGCCTCGGTCCGAGAGCCAGTAGAGGAGATCGGTGATCATTTCGGCGGCGGTCTCCGCTACCGCCGGAGTGCTGCGGAGAGGGCGGGACTCGCTACTGCGCCACTGCAAGGCGTAGAGCTCGATCATCGTCATTCCGCGCTCCACCCTCTGGTGACCGGCGGGCGGTCTCGCCCCCGTCCTCGGGTTCGAGAACTCACAGCACACGGCCTTGCCCGCGACCGTGGAGAGGGCGAACCAGCTGTCGGAAACGGCAGCTACGAGGGCGAGCCCCCGGCCGGATTCCTCGCAGGGTGACGCCTGGCGGCATCGGGGGAGAACGGAGCTCGTGTCGTGCATCTCGATGCGGAGGCGGTCGGCGGCATCCTCCATCACCAGGGTCGCGGCGGACCCTTCACCAACGTGTCTGATCACGTTGGCCGCAAGCTCGGAGACGGCGAGTTGGGCGTCGTCGGTGATGCCTGAGACGTCCCATGCCGCGAGCTGACGGTCCACGGCACGGCGGAGGCCTGCGAGGGCCTGCGGCTCGGCCTCAAATGGCAGGACGCACTGTCGGCGGGGTTCGTTGGCTCGGTAAAAGGGCACGACTACCAGCCCCCTTCGAGGTCACTTGGCGTAAGCACTCTTTAGCGCTCTGCAAGCGAGTATGGCATGAGACGTTCCACCGTGTAACTTCTCACAAGATTCTCGAGGGTGAATCTGGTGGTGTATCAACTGAGCATGGACATAGCCTTATTGCCGCTGGCCAAGCGAGGGGCCGGCGCGAACGGGAGGTAGCTGTCATGACAGCGAGAGCCACTACTCGCCGCCGCCAGCTCGGTGCCACCATGCGCAAGCTGCGTTCACGCCAGGGCATGACCCTGGAAGAGGCCGGGCGTCTGGTCGGGGTATCCAAAGCGACGGTGAGCCGGTACGAGACGACCGAGGGACCGGTCAAGTGGCCCATCGTGGATGCGCTCTGCCGCGAGTACGGAGCCAGCGATGTGGAGCGCGAGGCCGTCGTGAACATGGCCAAGGACGCGAAGCAGCAGGGCTGGTGGAACTCTTTTGCCGACTCGATCCCCGAGAGCATGAACCTCCTGCTCACGCTGGAGGACGAGGCAACGCGCGAGGACCACTTCGCCTGCCTGTACGTCCCTGGCCTGCTGCAGACCCGTAGGTACAACGAGGCTGTCCAGCACGCTTCCGAAATGCGTCTGCCGCCGAGTGAGGTCGATCGGCTGGTGGACATCCGCATGAAGCGGCAGGAGATTCTCAGCCGTCCCACCCCTCCCCACCTTTGGGCAGTGCTGGATGAATCGGTCGTCCGACGCGTCGTTGGCGACCGGGACGTCATGCGGGAACAGCTGACGCACCTGCTGGCCGCCAACGAAGCGCCGAACATCACCCTCCAGGTGCTGCCTTTCTCCAAAGGTGCGCACTCCGCGGCCATGGGCAGCTTCGTGATTCTCGGAGGCAGCGAACCGTCCTTGGATGTTGTGTACGTCGACATCCACGTCGGGTCGCTCTTCATGGAAAAGGAGGAGGAGTTGGCGCGATACCGGTTGGCCTTCGACTACCTGCGAGCGCAAGCCTTGGACATGGCTGCCTCCTCGGCCCTGATCGAACGAGTCAGTGAGGAGCTGTGATGCGCGAGTCGATTCCACACGTGTCGCAAGGGATGTGGTTCAAGTCCTCCTACAGCGGGGCGAATACGAGCGAGTGCGTGGAGACAGCGATTCTCGCGGACGCCGTGGCGGTGCGCGACTCTAAGCGTCCTGAGGGCCCAGCGCTGGCGTTCTCGCAGGCTTCCTGGGCGCTGTTCATCGCTTCGGTGGGAGAGAAGAAGCTCGCGTAGATCTTGTTGCGAAGCTGGGGCTTGAACGTTCCTGCAACACCCCTGCGGGCGACTTTTTGTCACCGCCGGGCAACATCACGTATCGACTGATCAGCGAGCGCCGTTTCCGGGGCATCTGGAGTCCCGAGCGTCGGAGCGTGTGTCATGAGTCGAGTCGTTCAGTCCAGCCGTCGTCTGTTCCTCGCGGCTTCTACGGCGGCAGCCACGCTGTTGGCGGCGGCATCGCCCGCGTCCGCCAGTGCTGTCGGGTACGGCAAGGTGGGCAGCTTTTGCTACTCCGTGAAGGGCGTGAACGTGTGCGCACCTGGGGCGACGATCGGTCACTTCATTCAGGGGCAAGGCCGGACAATCACCCGGCAGGAGGCTTCGGTGCAGGACGTGTTCGGTGGTGACACCGGGGGCGGGAAGTGGTGCAACTGGAGGATCGACTGGCGGTATGCCGACGCGGAGGGGCGGACGTACCTCAGGAGCAAGGGGGTGATGCATTACAGCTGCACCTTCGTCACGTCGGTGGGCCGTGTCGACTCGTCGAGGCGGACGTTGAAGCACTACGGAAAGGCTTGCGCGGAATTCTTCGCCGGTGGGGAGAAGCGCGGGTCGCAGTGCCACAACATCATCAAGTAGCGAGGCGGAAGCACCATGCCCGAGAGGTCGTCGAACCTGCAGACGAGTCGCGTTCTGCGGTGGTTGTTCATGGCGGGGATCAGCTACATGTTTTCCACGCTTGCCGTGCTGGGTGGCCTTGCTCTGCTGCCGAAGGAAAAGCAGCTTTCACTGTCCGAGGCTTTTGTTGGATGGCTGGTCATGGGGCTGGCTGTCTTCCTGTTCGCGGCGATGGCTACGCGGCTACGCAGGCGCAATCGGTCCTGACGCCGCGTCCGCCCGCATCCAGGCGCGCGTGCCGAAGGATGCGCAGGAGCGGCTGGCGATGGCGGCGGCGTGGGTCAGGGCGGCGGGGAAGGTGTGGGCGTCCAGGGATCCGGCTTGGGCGAGGTGGTAGGTGAGGGCGCCGTGGAGGATGTCGCCGGCGGCGAGGGTGTCGGCGACGGGGAGGGCGGGGACGTCGATGGTGCCGCCGCAGTGGGGGCCGGACCAGAGGATCGGCGCGCTGCCACGGCTGATGGCGGCCCAGGGGACGGCGTGGTCGTGGAGGTAGGTGAGGGTGTCGCCGGGGAGAGCCGTGCCGGGGGGATGGAAGTCGGCGGAGCAGAGGGCGATGTCGATGGAGGGGAGGAGGGCCTCGGTGCCGGGTTTCCAGCTGCCGGCGTCGAGGAGGGTGGGGCGGGCGAGGCGGCGGGCGGTGTCGGCGGCGGGGAGGGCGAGGTCCGGGTGGTGGCCGTCGAGTTCCAGGTAGTCGGCGGCGGCTACGAGGGCTGCCAGGTCGTCGGGGGGCGTGAGGTGGTGGTGGGCGGCGTTGGTGGAGGCGACGGCGCGTTCGCCGGTGGCGGCGGTGATGTGGATGGTGGAGACGGTGGGTGGGTTGGCGTCCGTGGGGGTCTGGTCCAGGACGGTTACGCCCAGGGCGGCGAGGTCGGCGGTGATGCCTGCGGCGAGGGGGTGGGTGCCGATGGCGGTGAGGAGGGTGGCGTGGCCGCCGAGGTGGCTGAAGGTGGCGGCGGCGTTGGTGGCGGGGCCGCCGGCGGCGACGGTTTGGGCGAGGGCGGTGAGCTTTTCGTTGGGGGCGGGGACGTGGTCGACGAGGTGGATGACATCGAGGGTGCAGAGGCCGACGAAGAGGGCGTTGGGCATGGGGCGGGACCTCTTCCGGTTGGCCGTGTCGGCTTGATGGTGGCGGGCGTTGAGCACTGTAGGGCGGCCGGCTCGTAATTCGTGGCAGCGGCCGCGTTTCCGAGCGAGTGAGGCAGGGCGCCACGATGCTGCGATGGTTGTTGATGGCCGGGGCGAGCTTTTCGGTCGCGGTGCTGGCTGTGCTGGGCGGGCTCGCGGTGCTGCGCAATCAGACGCAGGTGTCAGTGCCGGGTGCCATCGTGGGGTGGGTGGTGCTGGGGCTGGCCGGTTTTCTGCTGGCCGGGATGGTCAGGCGGGTCCGGGGGCGCGGGCGGCGGTCGTGAGTTGCGGGTGCCGGGGTCCGGCGTTCCCATGGTGGTGACGAAGGGAGCGGGCTCATGGCGGACAGCGAGCCGACGGCGACCGAGGTGGATGCGCGGTACAGCGACGAGGGGGCGTCCGCGAAGGGGTGGGCCGAGGCACGGGAACGGCTGGCCGGGGCGGAGTTGTACTGGCTGTCGACGGTGCGGGCGGAGGGGCGGCCGCACGTCACGCCGCTGGTCGCGGTGTGGTCGGATGGGGCGCTGTACTTCGTAACGGGGCGCGGGGAGCAGAAGGCCAGGAATTTGGTGGGGAACCCGGAGTGCGCGGTGACGACGGGGTGCAACGCGCTGGGGGAAGGGCTGGACCTGGTGGTGGAGGGCACGGCCCGCAGGGTGGAGGACGAGGCGCGGCTGCGGGCGATCGCGGAGGCGTACGTGGCCAAGTACGGGCCCGAGTGGCGGTTCGAGGTGCGGGACGGCGCGTTCTACGGGGAGGCCGGGCATGGCGGCGAGGACTGGGTGTACGAGGTCGCGCCCGTGACGGCGTACGGCTTCGGCAAGGGGGCCGGGGAGTTCAGCCATACGCGGTGGCGGTTCGCGTAGTGGGCCTGGCCCGGGGTCGGCGGACGGAGTCCGGCGCAGCGACTCGAAGCCCGAGAAGGCCCCCTGGGGCCGAGCGGCGCGAGAGACGCGTCAGGGAAAGGGCCAGCCATACGCGGTGGCGGTTCGCGTAGTGGGCCTGGCCCGGGGTCGGCGGACGGAGTCCGGCGCAGCGACTCGAAGCCCGAGAAGGCCCCCCCCGGGGCCGAGCGGCGCGAGAGACGCGTCAAGGAAAGGGACGGCCGAGGGGGCTTGGGGAGGCGCACAGGGGAGGCGCGTTTACGGGCGGCCTACGCGTGTTGGGGGAGGATTTTTCCTGGGAGTGGCTTCGCGGTGCGCGGTCGGGCCATTACGCTGAGTGCCCACGATGGTGGTGCGCGGAGAAAGCAGGGACGACGGGGACGTGCGGGGACGGTACGAGACGGTGAGCGGAGGAACCGCATGGGGAACGCACGACCGGGTGAGGCGGGGCCGGGGCCAGGACCGGGGCGGCCGGTGGACGGGAAGGGCACCGGGGTGGAGGAGCTGCTGGCGCGGGCGCAGAACGCGTTCGAGGTCGGCGAGGAGTTGCTGGAGCGGCTGACGTCCGCGCTGATGGTGCACACCGAGCTCGCGTCCTTTCGGCAGCGCAAGGGCCCACCCCGCAAGCTGAGCCGCCGCACCCTGCGCCACAACTACCTGCTGGCCGACGGCGGCAACCTCACGCTCTGGGAGATCGAGCACAACACCGGCCCGGGTGGCGACCCGCGGTACGAGGTGTACGCGGACCCGGAGTCGCTGGCGGCGGCGCAGTATCTGGTCGACGCACGCTTCGGGGAGCCGAGCCCGGAGGAGCTTGAGGCGGAGGCGGTGGACTGGCTGGCGCGGCTGCCGGAGCTGGCCGCACTGGAGTTGCCGCAGAGCCCGAGGCAGTTCACCGAGGACCGTTCCGCCGAGCACGCGTGGCGGGTGCTGCGGCGCGCGGAGAACGAGGACGCACCCGGCGAGCAGATGCGGCGGCGGCTGCTGTCGGCGATCGGCCACGACATCACGTACGTCACCGGGCGCCATCTGCGCGCCGGCGGACGGGTGGTGGGCTGGACGCTGTACGAGCACGCCTTCCTGCTGGCGACCGGCGAGGAGGTCAGCCTCTGGGAGGTCGAGCACACGATGAACCCGGAGGGGCGACCGGTGTGCGAGGTGTACGACGCCGAGCGGGCGGCCTGCGATGCGGCCGATCTGCGGCTGGAGGCCTTGTAGGAGCACGGCCGTCCCGGTTTGCGGGCGTCGTCCGGCGCGCGCAGATTGGACATAGGCGGATTCGGCGGGTCTGGGAGGTTTGCCATGACCATTCTGCAAGAGATCGCGTTCCCGGGCGTGACGGCACTGCAGTACGAAGAGGCGAATCAGCGCGTGGGGATCGGCCCCGGGAACCCTCCGGCGGGACTGCTGGCGCACACGGCCGTCATCGACGAGCACGGGCTGCGGATCGTGAACGTGTGGGAGTCCGCCGAGGCCATGGAGGCCTTCGTCGAGGTCATCACGCCTGCCTCGGAGGAGGCGGGCTTCCCCAAGTCCGAGGGGCCGCCCACCGTCCCCGAGGCGTACAACTTCATCGCACCCAAGTAGGCCCAAGTAGGCCCAAGCAGGCCCAAGCAGGCCCAAGCAGGCCCAGATGGGCCCGCGCAGGCGGACGCAGGGCTCAAGTGGCCTAGACCGACAGGCCCTTCGAGCGCAGCCACGGCATCGGGTCGATCGGGCTGCCGCCGCCGGGGCGGACCTCGAGGTGGAGGTGGGGGCCGGTGGTGTTGCCGGTGGCGCCGACGCGGCCGATGGTGTCGCCGGTGGAGACCTTGCCGGAGGTGACGATCATCGAGGAGAGGTGGCAGAACCACAGCTCGGTGCCGTCGGGGAGGGTCAGGATGATGCGGTAGCCGTACGAGCCGGCCCAGCCGGCGGAGGTGACGGTGCCGCCGTGGATGGCCTTGACCGGGGTGCCGGTGGGGGCGGCGAAGTCCTGGCCGGTGTGGGTGGTTGACCAGAGGGAGCTGGTCTCGCCGAAGCCCGCGGTGAGGGTGTAGGAGGCCACCGGCTTGACGTAGCTCTTGGCGAGTTCGGCCAGACGCTTTGCCTCGGCGGCCTTCTTGGCCGCGGCGGCGGCCGTCTTCTTGGCGGCGGCTTCCGCGCGCACCTTCTCCGCCGCGGCGGCCTTGGCGTCCTTCGCGGCAGCCACGCCGTCGGCGGCGGCCTTCTGCTGGGTGGCCTGGTCGAGGATGCGGGTGCGCAGTGCCTCGCCGGCGTTGATGTCCAGGTTCTGGGCGGGGTCGGCGGACTTGGTGTCGTTGCCGCCCAGGAGCGTCCCGATACCGGGCATGTCGGACACCTCGGGCAGGTGCGGAAGCGATACGGGGAGGGGGTTGTGCCCCTCCGCCGTGGCGACGCCGCTGACACCGAGTACGGCGACCGCCGCGACACCGAAGACGGCCGAACCTCGGCCGAAGGTGCGCTGCTTGGCGACGCGGTGACGACCCCGTACGGGGGCCGTGTTCTCGCGGGTGGGGTTCCAGGTGTCGCCGTCGATGCCGGTCTCGTCGAACTCCGGGTGCGGCTCCGGCGCGAACTCGGGCTCGAACTCCGCCGTAGGCGCGGCGGCGGTGTCCGTCAGACCGGCGGCCGCGGCGGCTTCACGCAGCTCTGCCCAGCCTGCCGCCATGTTCCATTCGGCGGTGTCCCAGCCGTCGACGGCGTTCTTGGTGGGTGCGGTCTGTTCTGTCGCCGGGGGCGTCCAGCCGGCCGCTACGTTCCACTCGCCGGTGTCCCAGTCGGTGTACTCGTACCCGTCGTGCTGATGCTGATGGGAATCCGGTATGAGGGCAGGCTTGTTCGACGCCACGCGGGCGCACTCCTTTCCTTCCTTCTCGTCTACCGGGTTAGCTGACGGGTTCGGAGCAGGAAGGTCTCCTACGGTTCTGCCGGAGCAGACCCGATTCACCCCAGGGTGGTGGTTCCCCGGTTCCCGCGGACGGGATTCGACAAGCGCACGGCGCCGCCAGTTCGGCGGAGGGACGACCGCGCTGCGTTATCGAACGTTAATAGAGGTGCAGGGGAATTCCAAGCCACTCTGGGCAGTTCACAGCAGGAATCTATGCGGATGGAATACCCAGAAGCGGGCAAAGTGGCGTGACTCCTGTGACCGCCGGGAGATGTGAGTGTGCGTCAGTTGTTATTCGGACGGCACTCGTCCGGTCACCCGGAGTGAGCGGGGGTGCCCGGCGCCGCTCGACGCGCGGTTGTCGTGCGCCTGCCCCGGCGCCTCCGGGCCGTTCCGCGCGGCCGGGTACGTTGCCCGGATGGCGGTGAACACGGATGAGCGGGTGGCGGACCGGTACCGGGCCTTCTCGCGGCAACAGGCGCGCGGCAAGTCCCCTCTGTACGAGGAGCTGACGGCACGGATCGCGGAGGACGAGGAACTGGTCGCCCTCATCTCCGGACTCCCGGCGGGCAACAAGCAGCAGCCCAACCTGCTGCTCGCCGCCGTGCGGTACCTGGGCGGGCCGTACAAGGAGTGGGCGGCGTTCCGGTCCTGGGTGGCCGCGGAATGGGACTCCGTACGGGAGGTGATCCTGGTCCGCTTCACCCAGACGAACGAGGCGGCCCGCTGCGCGACGCTGCTGCCGGTGCTGGCCGGGCTGCCGCAGCCGCTGGCCCTGCTGGAGGTGGGGGCGTCGGCGGGGCTGTGCCTGTACCCGGACCGGTACCGCTACGCGTACGACGGCGGCCCGGAGTTCGGGGCGGACGGGTCACCGGCGGTGTTCCGGTGCCGGACGGGCGGGGGCGTGCCGGTGCCGGGGGCGGTGCCTGAGGTCGTATGGCGGGGCGGGATCGATCTGAATCCGCTGGATGTGGGCGACCCGGGGGATGTGCGGTGGCTGGAGTCACTGATCTGGCCGGGGCAGGAGCACCGGGTACGGCAGCTGCGGGCGGCGATCGAGGCGGTGCGGGGTGCGCCGGGGGCGCACATCGTGCAGGGGGATCTGGTGGACCGGGTGGCGGAGGTCGCGGCGCGGGCGGCGGCCGAGGCGCCGGACGCGACGCTGGTGGTGTTCCACACGGCGGTGCTGACGTATCTGCCGCTGGCGCGCCGGCGGCGGTTCGCGGAGCTCGTACGGGCCCTGCCCGGGCACTGGGTGTCCAACGAGCACCACAGCGTCCTGCCCTGGCTGGGCGGGCCCCGGCCGGACGACGGGCATCGGCTGACGCTGGCGGTCGACGGGCGGCCGGTGGCGCTGACGGACGGGCACGGGCAGAGCGTGGAGTGGCTGGAGTGATGCGGGGGGCGGCGGCCCGGCAGCCCGGCAGCGGGCTCAGCGGAGGCCCCGGGGGCGGGCTCGGCGGCGGGCTCGGCGGCGGCCCCGCGGCGGGCTCGGCGGCGACCGGGCAGCGGGCTCAGCGGCGGGCCCGGCGGCAGCCCCGCTGCGGGCCCGGCGGCAGCCCGGCGGCAGGCTCAGGGGATTCGGCGCCGGGTGAGCGCCAGTACCGCCATGTCGTCGACCCTCATGCCGCCCGTGTGGTGTTCGATGTCCGCGATCAGCGCGTCGAGCAGGGCGTCCGGGCCGGGGAAGACACGGCCGGTGAGGGCGGCCTCCGGGTCGTAGAACTGGCCGCGGGCGTCCCGGGCCTCGGTCACACCGTCGGTGAAGACGAGCAGTGTGCTGCCGGGCGGGAAGTCGGCGAGGTCGACGACGTCGGGCCAGCGGCCCAGCGCGGACATGCCCAGCGGCATGGCGGGGTTACCCGGCTCCAGGGGCTTGACGGCGCCGTCCGGGTGGACGACCAGCGGGGGCGGGTGGCCGCGGTTGATCAGGCGCAGGCGGTCGTCGCCGGGGCGGAGCTCGGCGAGCAGGGCGGTGGTGAAGCCCTCGGTCTGGTCGAGGGTGTCCCAGCGGAGCTCGCCCTCGCGTTCCAGCGCGCGCTCGAGGCGGTCCGAGACTCCGTCGAGCGTCGGCTCCTGCTCGGCCGCCTCACGGAAGGCGCCGATGATGACGGCGACGGCCTGCACGGCCCCCATGCCCTTGCCGCGTACGTCGCCGACGATGAGGCGTACGCCGTGCGGGGTGTCCTGGACGGCGTAGAGGTCGCCGCCGATCTGCGCGTCCGACTCGGCGGCGACGTAACGCACCGCGACGGTCAGGCCGGGGAGGCGGGAGGGCGGCGGCGGGAGCACGGCGGCCTGGGCGGCGGCGGCGATGTCGCGGGCGGATTTCAGGCGGCGGTCGTTCTGGCCCATGACGCGGTTGACGCCGAGTGCGAGGACGGCGATGGCCGCGACGGTCGCCAGCGCGGTCAGCCGCTCCGGGTCGCCGAGGTGGTGGTGGTACGCGGCCAGGCCCACGTCCGCCCCGACCGCCGCGAGGCCCGTGGCCGCGGTCCCGCGCCACGACAGCAGCGGGGCGGCGACCATCGGGGCCACCGCCAGGATCGGCGACCCGGTGAGGTCGAGTGGGGTGGCCAGTTCGAAGACCACGCCGGCCAGGATGAGGAGGGCGGGGAGCCGGCGGGCGAGCGCTGTCCGGCGGTGCTTTCTTCGGTTCCCCACGTGACTCAGGTTGGGGGTGGGAGGTGGCCGCGTCGAGCGGATGCGGGCCGTCCGGGGGACCGGGGCTCCCCGGGGGCGGAAAGTAATGCCCACTGGTGCCCGGCCCGGGGCTGAGTCATGATGCCGGAATAGCCCGAAGGGCCCCGAAGGAGGCTGCGATGAAGCTCGGTAAAGCGCTCGCGACCGGTTTCGCGGAGGATGTGGAGGTCACGGCCGAGGACACGGCCGGGGTTCCCGATACGTACGAAGTGCCACAGGAAACGACGGCCGAGGCGGCCGAGCCCCGGCAGGTGGTCGAAGTCCCGGCGCGGTGAGGTGCCGCTCGTGAGGTTGTTCCGCGAGCGGTTGCCGCAGGAGCGGCCGGCGGTGCCGCCGACCGGTTACAAGGTCGCGTTCCCCATGCTGTCCGGGGACGGGACGCGTACCGGGTTCCGTGGCGTCTCGCTCGGCGGCCGGATCGTGTACGGCGCCCTGGACGACGCCCGGTGCGGCTACGGGCGTCGTCACGGCAGTCCGGCGCGGGGATGCGACTGCGGGTTCTACTGCCTGCACTCGGCGTCCGAGGCGCAGGAGCTGACCTGCGCCACGGATTGCCGTGACGCGGTGATCCTGCAGGTCAGCATCCTGGGCGCGTACACCCGGTACGAGCGCGGGATCCGCTACGCACGGCAGCGCGTACGCAACGTACGCGTCGGCCCGTGCCGGTGCGGCCACCCGGCACAGGCCTTCGTCCGGACCGACACCGGCCTGCCGGGGTGGCGGTCCCTGCGGGCGACGTGTGCCGCCTGCGCCGCCGGCCTGAGGCTGCTGCCGCTGACGGAGTTCGCGCGGCTGGCCGGCGACTGGGTGAACGTGACGACGGACGCACCGGTCAGACCCGCCGGGCGCCGGGACGAGGTACTTCCGCAGCTTGCCGCGGAAGCGGCACTGCTTCAGGCCCGGCTCGACCAGTTCCAGGAGCGGCTGGCGGAGCTGAACTGGCCGACGGCTCCCGAGGGCGGCGAGTAGCTCCTCGATAGCCCTCCTCAAGCGCCGGACGGGCTGGATTTCGGGGTGGGTCTGACAGGGCCAGGTATGGCGCGCCACGCGCCGCGGCTTCCGCGAATACTGGACGCATGGACCACAACGCCGAGCTCAGGGAGTTTCTGCGGACCCGCCGCGCGCGGCTGAGCCCGCAGGACGCCGGTGTGCCGGTGAGCGGGACGGCGCGGAGGGTGCCGGGGCTGCGGCGGGAGGAGCTCGCGCGGCTGGCCGGCGTCAGTACGGACTACTACACGCGGCTCGAGCAGGGCCGGGACCTCAATGTGTCGGAGACCGTGCTGGACGCGGTGGCGCGGGCCCTGCGGCTGGACGAGTCGGAGCGTACGTACATGTTCGAGCTGGCCCGGCACCGGCCGCGGCACACCCGGCACCGGGCGGGCCGCGTACAGCGGGTGAGGCCCGAGGTACGGCGCGTGCTGGAGGCCCTGGACGGCCGGTCGCCGGCCTTCGTGATCGGCCGGCACGGCGACATCCTGGCCTCCAACCGGCTGGCCCGTGCGCTGATCACCGACTTCGAGGCGCTTCCGCACCACGAGCGGAACATGATCCGCTTCATGTTCCTCGACGAGGCGGCCCGTGAGCTGTACCGGGAGTGGGAGCAGTACGCGGCGGACATGGTCGCCAGCCTGCGTTTCGAGGCGGCCCGCAACCCCGACGACCGGCGGCTCAGCGAGCTGGTCGGTGAACTCACCATCAAAAGTCCCGAGTTCCGCACGTGGTGGGACGACCACGCCGTGCGGGAGAAGACCAAGGGCGTCAAGCTCTACCACCACCCGGTGGTCGGCGACATGACGCTGTCCTACGAGAACGTCAGCTTCCCCGGCGATGCCGGCCAGTCGATGTGCATTTACACCGTCGAGCCCGGTTCGCCTTCCGAGGCCGCACTCCAACTGCTGGCCAACTGGACCACCACGAACGCCGACAAGCCCCGGCCCGACGGCCGGAGGCCGACGCAGCGACCCGAAGCAAGCGAAACGCCCGCGAGGGACGCCGGATAGAAGGCACCGCCGTGGAGCCCGGCTCACCTACCGAGGCAGCACTGCAGCTGCCGCCAACTGGACGACGACGATTGGAATTTCCCCACATGAGCGTGACCACCGTTAACGCCTACGCCGCGCCCGCTCCCAAGGCCCCGCTGGAGCGGACGACGATCCCGCGCCGGCAGGTGCGGGAGCACGATGTGCTGATCGAGATCGCGTACGCGGGTATCTGCCACTCCGACATCCATCAGGCCCGCGAGGAGTGGGGTGAGGCTTCCTTTCCCATGGTGCCGGGGCATGAGATCGCGGGTGTCGTGACCGAGGTCGGCCCGGGGGTGACGAAGTACGCGGTCGGCGACCGGGTCGGGATCGGGTGCTTCGTCGATTCCTGCCGGGAGTGCGAGAACTGTCTGCGGGGCGAGGAGCAGTACTGCCTGCGCGGCCAGGTGCCGACGTACAACGGCGACGGCTTTGACGGCGAGAAGATGTACGGCGGCTACAGCAGCCACATCGTCGCCGACGAGAACTACGTCTGCCGCATCCCGGACGGCCTGAGCCTGGATGTCGCGGCGCCGCTGCTCTGCGCGGGCATCACGCTGTACTCGCCGCTCGCGCACTGGAACGCCGGTCCCGGCAAGAAGGTCGCGATCGTCGGCGTAGGCGGCCTCGGGCACATGGGCGTCAAGATCGCCCACGCCATGGGTGCCGAGGTCACCGCGCTGAGCCAGTCGCAGCGCAAGAAGGACGACGCTCTGCGGCTCGGCGCCGACCACTACTACGCGACGGGCGACCCGGAGACGTTCAGCAAGCTCGCGGGGTCGTTCGACCTGATCGTCAGCACCGTCTCGGCCAACTACGACCTGGGCGCATACCTCTCCTTGCTGAAGGTGGACGGGACGATGGTGACGGTCGGCGCGCCCGACACGCCGAACTCTCTGCACCTGTTCTCGCTGATCGGCGGCCGCAAGACGCTCGCCGGCTCCATGATCGGCGGCATTCGGGAGACCCAGGAGATGCTGGACTTCTGCGCGGAGCACGGCCTCGGGGCGGAGATCGAGCTCATCACGCCGGAGCAGATCAACGAGGCGTACGACCGGGTCGTCGCCAGCGATGTCCGCTACCGCTTCGTGATCGACGTCGCGTCGCTGCGCTGACGACGAGGTAAAAGCGCGCTGGGCGGGCCCGATTCGCTTCGGGCCCGCCCGGCGTCTGTCCGGCTGCTACTTGCCGCACTCCTTGACGTCGATCCGTACGACCTGCGGGTCGTGGTCGCTCGCCTGGTCGGCGAACTCGGCGTTGATGTGCACGACGTCGTAGTCGTAGTGGGTGACGGACGGGCTGGTCAGGATGTGGTCCAGGGTCTGTGAGTTGCCCTGGTAGTCGTAGCTGTAGCGCTGGTTGGCCGGGAGGGTGGAGATGAGGTCCGTCAGGACGGCACCGTTGTCGGTGAGGGTCTTGACGGCGGGCGAGAACTCGTAGTCGTTGAGGTCGCCGAGGGCCACGATGCGGGCCTTGGGGTCGGCGGCGAGGATCTCGTCGACGAAGGCGTTCTCCTCGGTGGCCTGCTTGATGCGCTGGGCTTCGGAGGAGCGGGTCGGCTCCTGGTAGCGGCTGTCGAGGGGCTGGTCGCCGCCCTTGGAGTTGAAGTGGTTGGCGATGACGAAGACCGTGTCGCCGTGGAACTTGAACTCACCGACGAGCGGCTTGCGGCTGCTGTCCCAGGCGTCGCTGGTCGGGTCGATCCGGCCGGGCGAGACCGAGAGCTGGGCGCCGTGCTTGGTCTTGACGACGGTCGTCGCGGTGGTCGCGTCGCCGCCGGGGCGGTCGGTGAAGCTGACCCGGTCCTCGTTGAAGAGGAAGACCTGGCGGATGTTGCCGCCGGGCTCGCCGCCGTCGGTGTCGTTCTGCGGGGTGACGTAGCGCCAGGAGTACTGCGGGCCGCCGGCCGCCACGATGGCGTCGGTGAACTTCTTCAGCGTCGCCTCGGAGGTGACGGTGCCGTCGTCGGTCGCGCCGTTGTCGTCCTGGATCTCCTCCAGGCTGACGATGTCGGGCGAGTTGAGGTTGACGGCGACGCCCTCGGCGAGGCGGGCGAACTTCGCGTCGCTGTCGGACGGGTCCAGGTTCTCCACGTTGTACGTGGCGATGGCCAGTTCCTTGTTGTGCTGCTTGCGGGTGACCTCCTGCTTCAGGCCGTTGTCGACGAGGGTGCCGAGGGAGGTGGCCTGGAGGTTGTAGCCGCCGTACGCGTCGTAGTCGAGGGTGCCGGTGGTGGTGCCGGACAGCTCGTCGCCGACGTTGGCAGCCGGGACGGCGGCGTTGGTGGTGTCGAGCGACATCACCTTGATGCGGCCGGTGTTGGGCTGGTCGTACGAGGAGTAGACGGTGCCGCCGCGGCCGGAGGGGTTCTCGTTCGGCTTGGAGGTGACCCACACCTCGCCGTAGGCCGTGGTCGCGCCGACGACGCGGGCGTCCGAGACCTGGACGCGCTCGCCTTCGTGGGCCTCGTAGAAGTCCAGGGCGTGCGTGGACGGGTCGAGGGTCAGCGACTCGATGCTGCCACCGCCGGCGGTGGGGGTGTACGCGTCGGGGACGGTCGAGGCGTCCAGGACGACGGCGGCGGGGAGGGCGTTGCCGGTGGAGAGGGTGGTGGAGGTCGGGCCGGAGAGCTCGGTGACCGACTGGGAGGAGGAGCTGGGGTAGTACTCCGAGACCTTGCCGCTGACCAGGACCGAGTCGCCGACCGCGACGGTGGGCGCGGTGGAGCCGGTGTAGACGAAGACGCCCTCGCTGGTGGCGGGGTTGGCGTCCGGGGTCGGATCCTGGATCCAGTAACCCTTCGACCCGGAGGTCCGTACGCCGGTGACGATGCCGGGGACGCCGGTCACGCTCTGGCCCTTGAGCGGCGAGATGCGCGTGCTGCCCTGAATGTCGTGGATCCGGAAGGCGCCGGGCTCGGTCGGGCCGGTGCTGCCGCCGCCGTCGCCGGCGCCCGCCGTCTCGCCGGCGCTGTTGGTCGCCGTCGGCGAAGCGGCGGTGAAGTCCGCCGCGTTGTCGTCGGTGTCGGCGAGCGAGGCCGCGCGGGCCACGGCGGTGGTGTTGCTCGCGGCCGGCGCGGCGGTGCCCTCGCGGACCACGGCGGTGCCGTAGCCCAGCAGGTCGACCACATTGCCGTCGGCGCCACAGTCCGCGGCCGTCTTGCAGGTCAGCGCGGTCGTGCTCTTGACCAGTGCGACGGTGCCGCTGGCGGCCGCCATCGCGATGCTGCCGGTCGCGTCGGCGGTCGGCAGGGCCGTGGTGCCGCCGCTGCCCGCCGCCTCGGAGACCAGGTAGCGGCCGCCGGGCGCGAGCGAGCCGGTCAGGGGCGTCACCTGCCACAGCGAGCTCGCGCTCGCGGCGGCCGGGAGGTACTGGATGCTGTAACCGTCCAGGGCGTACGCGCTCGTTGAGCGGTTCGCCAGCTCTACGAAGTCCTTCGTCAGCGTCGCGCCGGAGTTCCCGCCACCGCCGTACGCCACCGCGATCACGGCGGTGGCCGAGGGCGCGGCGAAAGCGGCGGGCAGTGGTGTGAGCACGAGGGAACCGGCGATACCAGTCGATATGAGTGCGATGCGTCTGAGGTACGGCACGAGTGTTGACTCTCCGATCAACGTGCGGCGGACGGGCGGCACATGAGGCACGGCACGCCGAATTCACGGGGTGCGATCGGCTGAGGTTACGCGCGTAGAAATGGGCACGACAAGAGTCCGACGGTTAAATCTGAGGGTCTTTTGGGGGGAAAGGGGTTGCCCCCACTCCGCCCGGCGGGACGGCGGGGTGGGGGCGGGCGCGTCAGCCCAGCTTCGCCCAGGTGGCGCTGGTGGCGATCGCCTTGAGCTCGGCGACCGACAGCACGGGCGTCTTCCGGCTCGTCGCCTGGTGGTAACCGGCCGCGTTCAGCTCGGACACCGCGACCCGGAGCCCGTTGGGGCGGACCGTGTCGACGGTCCAGAGCACCGCGCCCGCCACGCCCTTGTCGGCCGGCTGCTTGCGGACCACGACCTTGGTGCCGTCCGGCAGAACGGTCGCACCGGCGAAGATCGCGTCCGTGTAACCCTCCGTGCCCCAGTGGTCGTAGTTGATCTCGACCAGGCTCTTGCCGTGGCCGTCGTCGACCGTCAGATGCGGGAAGGTCTCGGTCGCGGGCGGGAGTTGGGTGCTGAGTCCGGAGGGCAGGAGGCCGGTGACGACGTTCAGGATCTGCTTGGTGGTGGCGGTCGGCGTGGTCAGAACCGGTGTGGGCGTGGGGATCGAGTCGAAGACCGGGGTCCAGTCGTCGGCGCCTGCGATGGCCCGCAGTTGCGCGGGCGTGAGGGGCGGGTTGGTGCGGGTGACGGCGGCGTCCTTCTCGGCGGGGGCGTTCCATTCCGAGACGTCGATCCGGCGGCCGTCGGAGGTGGTGAGGACGGCGTTCCAGAGCTTGGTGTCCACCCGGCGGTCGGGGTACTCATAGCCCTGGGACAGGTAGAACTCGCCGCCGCCGTCGAGTCGGGTCACCTTGCACGTGCTGCCCTTGGCCGCGTAGGCAGTGCCAGGGCAGCTCAGCGGGTCGTTGGAGACCCGGGACAGCAACACTGAGATGGCCGACGCGCCGTGGCCGTCGTCGTACACGAGGGAGGCGGAGTCGGCGCCTCCGCTCTCCTGCGAGAACTTCCCCTTGGGCAGTAGCCCCTTGAGCAGCGCGATCGTGTCGTCGCCGGTTGCCTGGTCGCTCGCGATGGACGTCGGGACGGCCGCCGACGGTCGGGCCGAGGCGTCCCGTGGCAGCAGCCCGGTGAGGGCGAAGCCGCCCGCGCCGACGAGGGCGAGCCCGGCGGCTCCGGCGACGATCGCCGTCGTACGGCGCCGGCGCAGGACCCGGCCACGGGCGGCGCCGGCCGTCGCGAGGGCCTGGGTGTCGGTGCTGAAGGTGTCGGCGGTACGGCGCAGGGCGGCGCCGAGGTCGTCGCCGAGCTGGTCGGCGGGATCGTCGTCGAAGGGCATCGTGAGCCACCGTTCCATCGTCAGGGGATGAGTTCCGCGAGGCTGCCGCCGAGCAGCTCCCGCAGCTTGGCGAGAGCCCGCACGCTGCGACTGCGTACCGCGCTGCTGCTGGCGCGCATCGCCTCGGCGGTCTCCTCGATGCTGCGGTCCTCCCAGTAGCGCAGCACCAGCACCGCCCGGTCCTTGGCGGGCAGGCGGCCGAGCGCGTCGATGAGGGTGAGGCGCAGCGTCGCGTCGCCCTCGGCGCCCAGGGTGCCCGGGCTGTCGGGGAGTTCGCCGGTGGGCTGTTCGCCGCTGCTGCGGCGGCGCTGGTGGGTGAGGAAGGTGCGTACGAGCACGGTCTGGGCGTAGCCGGCCGGGTTGTCGATGGTGGAGACCCGCCGCCAGGCCAGGTACATCCGGCCGAGGGTCTCCTGGACGAGGTCCTCGGCGAAGTGGGTGTCCCCGCTGGTGAGCAGGCACGCGGAGCGGAAGAGATGACCCGCACGGTTGGCCGCGAAGTCAAGGAATCCGTCCGGGTCCGCGTGTGTCATGTCTCCCCCATCGCCGCCGACACTTCATTGACGCGGCGGGGCGGGGAAAATGTTGCACACCCGATCGGCGGAGTTCTGCGTGCCCGGCATTCGTTAGGGCTCGGCGGTCGTACAGGGCCTGGTTCAGAGCGACTTGACCTCAAGTCTGATTGAGGTACAAGACTGGGCGCATGCGAGTCATTGAAGCAGTGCGATTCGGCGGGCCAGAGGTGCTTGTCCCCCGCGAGGTGCCGGACCTCACGGCGGGGCCGGGGGAGGCCGTCGTCGGGGTGTCGGTGGCGGACGTCATCTTCGTGGAGACCCAGATCCGGAGCGGCTGGGGCGGCGAGTACTTCACCGTCAGGCCGCCCTATGTCCCCGGGGGCGCCGTCGCCGGGCATGTGCTGTCCGCCGGGGCTGGGGTCGACCCGGCCTGGGTGGGCCGGCCTGTCCTCGCCCGGACCGGGGTGGCGGGCGGCGGCTACGCGGAGCAGGCCCTCGTCCCGGCCGAGGCCCTCATCCCGGTGCCGGACGGCCTCGGACTGCCCGAGGCCACCGCCGTGATCACCGACGGCCCCACCGCGCTGGGCCTCCTCGACGCCCTGCCGGTTCGTCAGGGCGAGCACGTCCTCATCCTCGCCGCCGCCGGCGGCATGGGCACCCTCCTCGTCCAGCTCGCGCACGCCTCCGGCGCCCACGTCATCGCGGCCGCCCGTGGCAAGCGCAAGCTCGACCTCGCCCGCGAGCTCGGCGCCGACATCGCCGTGGACTACTCGCAGCCCGGCTGGACCGGCCTGGTCCTGGATGCGACGGCAGGCGCCGGCCCGGACCTCGTACTCGACGGCGCCGGGGGCGAGTCCGGCCGCGCCGCGTTCGACATCACCGCCGACGGCGGCCGCTTCTCCGCCCACGGCACGCCGGGCGGCGGCTTCGCGCCCATCGCGGCGGCGGAGGCGGAGCGGCGTGGCATCACCCTGCGCGGCATCGCGGATGTGCAGTTCTCGCCGGAGCAGGTCAGGAGGCTCGCCGAGCGGGCCCTGGCGGAGGCCGCCGCCGGGCGTGTCCGGCCCGTCATCGGCCGGACCTTCCCGCTGGCGCAAGCCGCCGAGGCGCACGCGGCGGTCGAGTCGCGGGAGGTGCTGGGCAAGACGCTGCTGGTGATCTGAGGCTGTCGGAGGCGGGCGGTACGGTTCCTGCCATGGGAGATCCGAGGCACGAACAGTACTGCGACGCCGTCGAGTCGGGCGTCGCCCGCTTCATCGAGATTGTCGGCGGCGCCGACCCGGCCCTGCCCGTGCCGACGTGCCCCGGCTGGACCCTCGCCGACCTGACCAAGCATCACGGCACCACCCACCGCTGGATGGACCACCTCGTAAGCACCCGTGCCACCGAGCGCGTCTGGTCCCGCGACGTCCCCCTCGACCTCCCGGACGACCCTTCCGAGTACCCCGGCTGGCTCGCCGCCTCCGCCGCGTCCTCACTGCGTACGCTGCGCGCCGCCGATCCGGACGCGTCGAACTGGACGCACGGCGTCGACCAGCACGTCCGTTTCTTCCCGCGCCGGCTGCTCTTCGAGGCCGTCGTCCACATCGCCGACGCGGAGCTGGCGGTCGGCCTCGAGCCGGGGCCCGTCGACGCGGCCACGGCGGCCGACGGCATCGACGAGTTCCTGGAGAACCTGACGTGCTACTCCCACATCGAGGAGCGGGTGCGCGAGTTGGGCCGGGACGGCGACACTCTGCATCTGCACGCGGCCGACGGCGACGGGGAATGGCTGATCGGCCTCGGTGACGGCGGCTTCACGTGGCGCCACGGTCACGGCAAGGGCGAGGTCGCCGTCCAGGCGACGGCGGCCGACCTGCTGCTCCTCACGTACGGCCGGATACGCCCCGACGACGACCGCCTCACCGTCTTCGGCGACCGCGAGCTGCTGGAGGCGTGGCTCGCGGCGACGGCTCTGTGACGGCCGGGCTCAGTCGCCTTCCGGCCCGGTGGGCACGTCCAGCACGGTCCCGTACAGGCGGTTCACCTTGAGCCTGATCACCACCCGGCGCTCGGCGACCTGCTGTCCGAGGAACGCCTCCTCGTCCTCCGGCCGCGCCCCGGGCGGCAGCATGCCCAGCAGCTCCCGCCCGACCGTGTCCCCGGACACCGTCGTGACCTCCGAGACCTGCGCCTCCCCCTCGGCGACCGCGAACGACCAGTGGTCCTCGCTCGACACGTGCAGCGCGGCCCGTGAGTCGGCGTGCAGCTGCCGGACCTTGACCCGGTCGGCGGTCGTCGAGAAGCGCACGACACGCTCCTGGGGATTCCAGCTGTAGAGCATGGTCGTCAGGTGCGGATGGCCACTGCGCTTGTTGGTGGCAAGCGTCCCGAACTGATGGGTGCCCAGCAGCTCGGAAAGCGCCGCGTCGGAGAGGGCGCGGGGCGCGGGACCGACGTCTTCACTGCTGCTGTTGTCTGCCATGACGCAGGTAACTGCCGCTGGCTGTAGGGATATTCCGGCCGGGGCAACGGCGAGGGCTCCGGCCGATGCGACCGGAGCCCTCGACAACACCGCGGGAACTAGGCGCGGGCCTCGCCCACGGCGGCGCCGAGCGCCTCCTTGATCCGGGGGCCGATCCGCGAGAAGCCGAGCTCCTTCATGGCGGCGCGGAGCAGTTCGTCGTCCGTCCGCTTCTCGCCGTCGCTGTCGATCCAGCGTACGAGGGCGGTCAGTTCGGTCGCGGAGTACGCCGTCACCGGGCGCCCCGGCGTGAGCGCGGGCTTCCGGGGGCGGCGCGGGCGGGTCGTCTTCGGCACGGACGGGGCGGCCGGGGCGGCCTCGGCTTCCGGCGCGGGGGCGGGCTCGGGCTCGGTGGCCGGGGCCTCGGCTTCTGTGGTGACCGGCACGGCCACCGGCTCGGGCTCCGCCACGGCCTCCACGACCGGCTCGGGCTCGATGATGACGGGCTCGGGCTCAACGACAGCCTCGGGCTCGGCGACCGGCGACGCCGGCTCCGCCGCACGCGGCTCCGGGACGGTTACGGCCTCCGGCTCGTCCAGCTGGGTCAGCAGTTCCTCCAGGCCCTCGGCCGGGAGGCGGTCGCGGAGGCCGCGGAGGGTGGGCAGCCGGTAGAGGGTGCCCTCGTCGGCGGCGAGGCGGTCGAGGAGGTCGGCCAGGTCGTCGAAGGTGAGGGCGTGGAGGTCGCGCTCGGGTCGCAGGAGGCGGCCCAGGGCGGCGAGGCCGGCGTCGGCCGCCTCGACCGCGCGGGCGACGGTGTCCAGCAGCTCGGCGTCGTCCGGGAGGGCCGGGGCGGCAGCGGCTTCCGCCGTGGCGAGGGCGGCCCACTGGGTGCGCTCCTCGGCGGCCGAGGCGAGGGCGGCGTGCAGCGTGCCGACCCGGGTGCGGCGCGACACGGCCAGGCCGCGCGCCCGGCCGCGCAGGGCACGGCGGCGCAGCCACGGCACCTTCACGCCCTGCTCCTTGCGCCAGGAGCCGCTCGCGGTGGCGGCGACCAGCTCGTCCAGGTCCCCGGCCTCGTACGCCTCCGGGCCCAGCGCGGCCAGCGTGCCGCGTACCCGCAGCAGCAGTGCTACCGCCCGGCCGGTCTCGCCGACCGTGCCCGGCGCGCCGATCAGGGCGTCGGCGGCTTTCCGTACGGCGGGCAGGTCCCGGCCGCGCAGCTCCGCGAGGACGGTCGAGGCGGCCCGGGCCTCCTCCGGGGTGCCGATGGTGTCCACGGCGGCGTACCAGGCGTGGGTCTCGGCGGTGAGTGTGAATCCGCCGAGGTCCGCGTAGCTGCGCAGATCCTCCCGCAGTTCGGGGGACAGGTCGGTCGGGTGCAAGGAGGGTGCGGTCATGTGAGGTCCGGTTCCAAGCGAGGAGGGCTACGAGGGCTGGGGCGGCGGCGCAGAACAGCCGCGAAAGCCGACTGGCGTCGGCCTACCATAAGGCCGCCCCCCGAAGCAGCGCACGCGCCCCGGCGGCCCGGGCAGTCCCGCGAGGCCCAGAAGGCCCACAGGAACCGCCCGGAAAGGCGCCGCGAAACTCGCGGGAAGAGCTCCCGGCGAAGGGCTCAGGGCGTGACGACCAGGCGCCCGCGAAGTCCGCCCGCCGCCAGCCGCTCGTGGGCGTACGCGGCCTTGTCCAGCGGGAACGTCCCGGCGACCCGGGCCGTCAACCGGCCCGCCGCCGCCAGGGCGGACAGCTCGGCGAGCTGATCCCGGTCGACGGCGGCCCATATGTTGGCCACCCGGATCCCGCGCAGCGGGAGCGGAGCGGCGGCGCCCAGCACGGCGACGAACGCCCCCCGGTTGCGCACCGCGCCCAGCGCGCGCAGGCCCGTCGAGGCCGCGTCGAGCGCCCCGTCCACCCCGCCGGGTACCAACTCCCGCACCCGCTGCGCCAGATCGCCGCCCTCGCCGCGCGGCACGAACCACTCGGCGCCCCGCGCCCGTACGAAGCCCTCGTCCCCGGCCCCGGCGACCGCCACCACCCGCAGCCCGCGCAACGCGGCCAGCTCCGCCGCGAAGCCCCCGACCGCGTCGGCCTGCTCCCGCTCATGCGCTCCATCAAGGCCTGGGCCGAGGCCCACATGGACGACGTCCTGGCCTCCCGCGCCGCCTACGACGCTGCCTACGACACCGCCTCGGCCGACGTCCACGCCGGCTGAGCCGTCAGGTCCAGCCGCCAGTCGTTGCAGCGCAGCGGATTCCCCCTCGGGTACTCGAAGTCGATCTCGCCCAGCAGTTCGAAGCCCAGCCTCCGGCAGATCCCGTTCGACGCCGGATTGCCCACCGACGGAAACGCGTGCAGATATCTGTGCCTCCCCTCCCCCGCCGCCCGGGCGATCGCCGCCTCCCCGGCCGCCACCGCGATCCCCCGCCCCTGATACCCCGGCAACACACTCCACCCCGTCTCGTACACCGTCTCCCCCCGCCACTCCGTCTCCCAGTACCCGATGCCCCCCACCAACTCCCCCTCCGGCACCAACGCGACCCCGAACATCCGCCCCGTCCCCTTCCCCTCGACCTCCGCATAGCGCCGGTGCCGCGCCACCACCTGCTCATCGCTCTCCGGGCCGCCCAGATGCGTCATCATCTCCGGCGCGTTGATCCTCCGCTGCAGCTCCAGAAACCGGTCCTCGTCCACCCACGGCTCAATCCGTACGTTCGTCTTCTCCATGCCTCCCTCGTACCACCCCTCACCGACAACCGCCCCCCACCTACGCTGGGGACAGCTCCGCGCCAACGGATTTGCTGGACGGCTGACCTTGAGGAATGGGTGAAGGATGAAGCTGCGCTGCGCCATGCTCGACGACTTCCAGGGTGTCGCGATGACGATGGCGGACTGGACGCCGATCGCCGACGCGGTGGAAGTCGTCAGCTTCACCGAACACTTCGCGACGGAGGAGGAACTCGCGGTCGCGCTGGCGGACTTCGACGTCGTCGTGACGCTGCGCGAGCGCGTTCCGTTTCCGGCGTCGCTGATCGGCCGCCTGCCCCGGCTGAGGCTGCTGATCGCGTCGGGGATGCGCAATACGGTGATCGACTTCGACGCCGCCCGCGAGCACGGAGTGACGGTCTGCGGGACGGAGAGCTCGTTGACGCCGCCGGTGGAGTTGACATGGGCGCTGGTGCTGGGACTGGCGCGGGGGATTGTGGTGGAGGCGACGGCGCTGAGGGAGGGCGGCCCGTGGCAGAGCACGGTGGGGGTGGACCTGGAGGGGCGTCGGCTGGGGGTGCTCGGGCTGGGGAGGATCGGGCGGCGGGTGGCGGAGATCGGGAAGGCGTTCGGGATGGAGGTGGTGGCGTGGAGCCAGAACCTCACGACGGAGCGGGCGGACGAGGTGGGAGTCGGGCTGGCCGCGTCCAAGGAGGAGTTGCTGGGGAGCAGTGACTTCGTGTCGATCCACCTCGCGCTGAGCGACCGTACGCGCGGTCTGCTCGGGGCCGCCGAGCTGGCGCTGATGAAGCCGACCGCGTACCTGGTCAACACCTCCCGGGCGGCCATCGTCGACCAGGACGCGCTCGTCGCCGTGCTCCGCGAGGGCCGGATCGCCGGGGCGGGCATCGACGTTTTCGATGTCGAGCCGCTCCCGGCGGACCACCCGATGCGCGGCGTCCCGCGTCTGCTGGGGACGCCGCACATCGGTTACGTGTCGGAGAGCAATTACCGTACGTATTACGGTCAGGCGGTCGAGGACATCGCGGCCTTCCTGGCGGGCGAGCCGGTCCGCCGCCTTACCGCTTGACCAGGCGTACGGACAGGCCGGTGGCCGTGTACACCGGGACGGCCCGGTAGCCGTCGGCGTCGACCGTGATGGTGCCGAACTGGCCTTGCAGGCGGCGGGTGCGGATCACCGGCAGCGTGGCGCCGTGCCCGGCGTCGGGCGCGAGGCGCAGGGCGAGGACGCTGCCCTTGGCGAGGACGACGGAGCGGTCGACGGTGAGCGGGGCGTCGCAGCCAGCACCGCCGAGGGGCAGGTCGAGGACCGCGCCCGCCGACTGGGCGTACGAGCCGCTCAGGCGAACCCCGGCGGTGAGCCGCAGCGTGCCGCCGGTGACCCTGACGTCGCCGCGGCCGAGGGCGGCGGAGGAGGCGGCGACGAGCGTGCCGGCCTCGACAGACGTGCCGCCGGTGTAGCGGTTGGCGCCGGTGAGGGCGAGGGTGCCGGTGCCGCGCTTGGTGAGGGAGGCGGAGCCGTCGATGTCGTTGCGCCAGGTGTCGGCGGCGCTGAAGCCGGTGTCGGCGGCGTTCATGGTGACGGTGACGTCCGCGTCGAAGGCGCCGTAACCGTCGGCCGCCGCGAAGAGGTTGAGCCGGCCCCACTGCTCGGTGCCGTCGAGCAGTTCGTACCCGGAGGGCAGGGCGGTGGTGCGGAGCACCTCGCGGCGCTGGGCGGCGTCGAGGTACGGCAGCCGGGTCTCCAGGAGGACTTCGGCGCCCTTGGGCACGGTCATCGGCACGTCGCGGCGGCCGCTGCGCGGGAGGACGTACGTCAGGTGGGGCGTGACGGAGGCGGCGTTGGCCTCGCGGTCGGCGTACGGATCGGTGTCGGGGCCGGCGGAGTGCGCGTAGGCGTACAGCGTGTCGGCGGTGGTGCCGGTGTGCGCCTGGAGGTACGCGGCGGCCTGCGCGCGGGCGGCGGACTTGAGGTCGGCGTTCTGCGGGTCGTACAGCGTGGCGGCGGCGAGCGCGGTGGCGAGGGTGCGGCCGCCGATGACGTCGACGGTGGAGTGCATGCCGGCGACGATGCGGGTGTGGCTGAGGTGGGAGGCGCGGGCGACCAGCTCCTGGAAACGCTCGGGGATCGCGTAGGCGAGGGCGAGCGAGGCCAGGTAGAAGGCGTTGGTGTGGCCGCTGGGGAAGCCGCCGTCCTCGGCCGGGACGGTGGAGCGCTGGCGGAGCAACTGCGGGGCGACGACCACGTCGGACTTGTAGACGGGGTAGCCGAGGTCGTCCGTCACACCGGTGTCGACGACCTCGCTGTCCTCCGTCATCCGCCAGGGGCGCGGGTACTGGTAGGCGTACTTGCTCGGGTTGCCCGACGCGTAGGTGCCCCGCAGCGTGTTGACGAGCTGCGCCACCGTGCCGAGGTCCGAGTCGGTGGCCCCGGCGCCGAGCGCGGATCCGGCGGGCGCGTCGGCGGGGAGGGCGTCGCTGATGGTGGTGGCCGGGGTGCCCTCCGGTGCGACGGTGATGCCGGTGACGGCCTTGGCCCCGGCCCGGTAGAGGTCGGCGAGCGGGCCGAGGCCGACGATCGGGGAGTAACTCTGGTGCTGGCGGTCGTAGATGAAGGCCTCGGCGGACTCTGCCGCCGTACGGGCCGTGGTGATCCTGACGGAGTAGCGGACGTTGGCGCGCAGCGTCTCGGCCGCCAGGACGGTGCCGTTGTTCCAGGCGGTGCCGGTCTGCCAGAGCTTCTGCATGCCGGTGAGGATGCGGACGGCGGCGTTGGTCTCCGGGGTGAGGTTCGCGGTGACGTTGGTGGTGTAGTCGTCCACGAAGGGCAGAGCCGACGGGGTGGCCGTGGCGGCGAACGCCTGCGGGCTCACCAACCAGTTCAGCCCGGTCGGAGCGGCGACCAGCGCCGCCGAGGCCCCGGCGCCGAAGGTGAGGAAGCTCCGCCGGTTCACACCGGTCCTGCCGGTCTTCTCGATCAATTCCGTCATGTTCTTCTCTCCGCGACAGCCGACCCGGGGGTGGGAGGCGTGGGCGGGAGCAAGCGCTTGCCCACGCCGATGCGCACGGATTATCGAACATCGGAGCGGCGACGGGCCAGATCAATCGCGTTACGTTGGTGAACATTTGTGGCGCCGGGGATGAACACGCCAGTCCGACCTGTCGAACGGATCAGACCAGCACCTTCTCCAGTGAAGCAAGCGCTGACTCCAGCTCCTCCGACGTGATCGTCAGCGGCGGGGCGAGGCGGATCGTCGAGCCGTGGGTGTCCTTGGCCAGGATGCCTTCACGCATGAGGCGTTCGCTGATCTCGCGGCCCGTGCCGAGGGCCGGGTCGATGTCGACGCCCGCCCACAGCCCGCGCGCCCGGTACGAGGTGACGCCCCGGCCCACCAGCGCGGCCAGGCCGTCCCTCAGGACCTCGCCCAGCTCGGCCGCCCGGCGCTGGAACTCACCGGTCGCCAGCAGCCCCACGACCGCCGAACCGACCGCCGCCGCCAGCGGGTTGCCGCCGAAGGTGGACCCGTGCTCCCCGGGCCGCAGCACCTCCAGCACCTCCCGGCGCGCGACGACCGCCGAGACCGGCACGATGCCCCCGCCGAGCGCCTTGCCCAGCAGCAGCACGTCCGGCCGTACGGATTCGTGGTCGACGGCGAGCGTCCTGCCCGTACGCCCCAGCCCCGACTGGATCTCGTCGGCGACGAACAGGCACCCGGCGCGGCGCGTCAGCTCCCGTACGCCCGTCAGATAGCCGTCGTCCGGTATCAGGACCCCGGCCTCGCCCTGGATGGGCTCGATCAGCACGGCCGCCGTCGTCTCGTCCACGGCCGCTTCGAGGGCGGCGAGGTCGTTGTACGGGACGCTCCGGAAGCCCGGCGTGAAGGGCCCGAACCCGGCGCGGGCGGTTGGGTCGTCGGAGAAGCCGACGATGGTGGTCGTACGGCCGTGGAAGTTGCCGTCGGCCACGACGATCGTGGCCCGGTCCGCCGGGACGCCCCTGACCTCGTACGCCCACTTGCGGGCGACCTTGATACCGCTCTCCACGGCCTCGGCGCCGGTGTTCATCGGCAGCACCATGTCGAGGCCGGTCAGCTCCGCCAGGCCCTCGGCGAAGCCGGCGAGGCGGTCGTTGTGGAAGGCCCGGGAGGTGAGGGTGAGCTGGTCGAGCTGGCGGTGCGCGGCCTCGACGAGGGCGGGGTGGCGGTGGCCGAAGTTGAGGGCCGAGTAGCCGGACAGCATGTCGAGGTAGCGGTGGCCCTCGACGTCCTCGACCCACACGCCCTCGGCCCGGGCGACGACCACGGGGAGGGGGTGGTAGTTGTGCGCGAGCACCGGCGCCTCGGCGCGGATCAGCTCTTCGGACGTACGGCTCGGGTCAGGGCTCGGACTCATGAACGGATCTCCTGGGTGCAGCACTTGATGCCTCCGCCGGCCTTGTGGAATTCCGACAGGTCGACGGGGACGGGGACATAGCCGCGGTCGGCGAGCCGGTCCATGAGACCGGCGGCCTGCGGGGCGACGAAGACATGACGTCCGTCCGAGACGGAGTTGAGGCCGAACGCCATCGCGTCCTCCCGCGTGGCGATCACCGCCAGCGGATACAGCCGCTCCAGCACCTCCCGGCTCCCGGCCGAGAAGGCCCCGGGGTAGTACGCGATGTTGGTGTCGTCCAGGGCGAACAGCGCCGTGTCCAGGTGGTAGAAGTACGGGTCCACGAGCTGCAGCCCGATCACCGGCACCCCGAAGAACTCCTGCGCCTCGCGGTGCGCCTCCGGCGTGGTCCGGAAGCCCGTCCCCGCCAGGATGAAGCGCCCCGCGGCCACCAGGTCGCCCTCCCCCTCGCAGACCGACTCCGGCCGGTAGACGTCGTAACCGGCCGCCTTGAACCACGTCTCGTACGCGACCGACTCCGGCCGCCGCTGCGGCGCGTGGAAGTACGACCCGAAGACCCGCCCCTCCAGCACCAGCGCCGCGTTCGCCGCGAACACCATGTCCGGCAGGTCCGGCTCGGGCCGCACCGTCTCCACCGTGTGGCCCTGCTCGCGGTAGACCCGGACCAGGCCCTCCCACTGCCGGCGGGCGAGCGCGGCGTCGACCTCCGCGTCCTGACTCATCCAGGGATTGATGGCATACCGCACGTCGAAGTGGTCCGGCTCGCAGACCAGATAGCGCCTTGGCATGCCCTCAACGGTAGGAAGTGGCGGCCACGCGCGACAAGAAAGGAAAGCTGCGCGTAGGCGTCGCTTTGCTGCGCAAAAAGCCCGGTCAGCGCAGGTCTGCTGCGCCGCCTCCGGTAGCTTCGGGCGCCGGCTCACGCGCCCCGGCCTCCGCACTGTCCGGCAGCAGATGGGACAGCACCAGGTAGCTCATCGTCTTCCGGATGAACGGCTCGGCCCTGATCCGCTCCAGCACCTCCTCGAAGTGCTCGACGTCCGTGGCCCGGACGTGCAGCAACGCGTCCGCGCCCCCCGTCACCGTCATGGCCGCCGTGATCTCCGGGTGGTTGCGTACGACTTCCGCCAGCCGCCTCGGCGGCGCCGCACCCTCGCAGTACACCTCGACGTACGCCTCCGTCCGCCAGCCGAGCGCCGCCGGCCGGACCGTCGCGGTGAACCCGGTGATCACCTCGTTCTCCCGCATCCGGTCCACCCGGCGCTTCACGGCGGTCGCCGACAGGCCGATGGCCGCGCCGATCTCCGCGAAGCTCGTCCTGGCGTTCGCGATCAACGCCGCCACGATCTTGCGGTCCAGCTCGTCGAACGGCGCGGCCTTGTTGTTCATGACCGGTGATCCTTCTCCTCCGACCCCCGGGTACGCAATGTCCTGACTTCTGCGGGGCCGGGTCTAGCTCCATCCCCCCGAGAAGTCGCCGTTGAGCTGGGCGGAGCAGATGTTGTAACCGCCGCTGGCGTGACCGGACTTGGTCTGCCCGTCGATGGTGACCGAGCAGTGGATGTCGCCGCCGCCCTGCAACTGCGCCGTGATCGCGTAGTAGAGGGCGTCGTCCTTGACCGTCAGGTTCTTGGTCATCGGCAGCCCGTGCCCCTGGATGTTCTCGCTGTCGCTGCCGTACGTGATGTCCACCCCGGACCCGGCCCTCCCCCAGACCTTGAACACCGCCTTCCCCGCGGGCGCCGCCGTCGTCTTCTTCGCCGCCGGCTTGACGGTGACCGTCCTGGTGACGGTCACCGTGGGCGCCGGCTCCGCCTGGTCGGCCGTGAGCGCCTTGGCGTCGGCCGTCACGGTGACGGTGGGCGCGGGCTCCGCACCCGTGGTCGTGCCGTCGCCGCCGCCGGATCCTCCGATGGCGATGCCGACGACGAAGATGGCGGCGGCCACGGGAATCGCGATGCGCTTACGGGCCCACTTCGGTCCGCCCGACGGCGGCTGCTGCTGCGGCGGTTGCGGCGGCACGGGCGGCGGAGCGCCCCAGCTGGGCTGGCGGCGTGGTGGCTGCGCGGGTTGATTGTCCCAAGTCACGATGTCCCCCCTGGGCGATACGTGGAGAGTTGACCGTAGCGCCGCATGTGGACGAAGTGTGATGGTCTCGTGAAGGCGGTTACCTTGTTGTGATGTTGACGGTGCGGCGCTCAGGGCGTGGTGGGGGTCGCGCTCGGCACGGAGGACGCGGACCGGCGCGCCGCCGTGCCCCGGACCGGGACGCGCCCGGTGGCACCCGAGGAGGGCGACGTCGTACGGGGAGCCGCGCTCCCGCCGGGCGTCGAGGCGCTGGGTGTCGGGCGGAGCGGGGTCGGGCGGAGCGGGGTCGGGGCGGGAGCGGTGGCGGCCGGCGGGACGAGCGGAGGCGCCGTCGGGGCAGGGACCGTCGGGGTGCCGACGAGGTACGTCGGCAGCGCGACGGCCACCGCCGCCGCGACCGCGAGGCCGCCGCCGAGGGCCGCGCGTACCCGCCGCCTGCGGGCCGCGTCGCGGCGGATGCGCGCGAACGAACCGGGCGGTGCCACAAGGGTCTCGCCGCCGGGCCGCATCAGCGTCACCAGCGGGTCGTCGTCGCGGAACCCGTCCGCGCCGTCGGAGCCCTCAACGTGTCCGATCAAGGTCTCCTCCCAGCCTGGCGCGCAGCAACTCCCGAGCCGCGTGGAGATCGGCCTTCACAGTGCCCTCCTTCCGTCCCGTCAACGCCGAGACCTCCCGGACCGGCAGGTCCGCGTAGTAGTGGAGCAGTACGGGCGTGCGCAGCCGCTCGGGCAGCGACTGCACCAGATGCCGCATGGAGTCGCCGGCGGGTTCGCCCTGGTCCCGTACGACCGCCTCCGTGGTGGCCCGGCGCATGGCGCGCCGCTCGCGTTCCAGTTTCCGCCAGTGGTCACGGACCAGGTTGGCCGCCGTGACGTAGAGGAACCCGCGCGGCTCCTCCACCCTGGTCCAGCGCGCCCAGAGGCGGGTGAACGCCTCGGAGGCGATCTCGTGGGCGGTGCCGTCGTCGTCGACGAGACGGCGGCACCACCCCGCGAGGCGCGGATAGAGGTCGGCGAACAGTTCGGACGCCGCCGCATCCTTCGCTCGGCTCAACGGGCTCCCTCGTGTGCGGCGGCAAGGGAGGCGAATACGACCACGTTGTCACGGTAGCCGCCTCCCCCGCTGATCCGGGGGCCGCCGCAGGTGATCAGCCGCAGCGCCGGGTGGCTGACGTTCCCGTACACGGCGTCGGTCGGGAAGTTCGACTTGGCAACCGTCTGCACCCGGTCCACGGTGAACTCCGCCGACGCCCCGTCCTGGAGCCGCGCGACGATCCGGTCCCCCGGCTTCAGCCGCCCGAGGTGCAGGAACACCCCGTCCCCGTACTGACCGACGGTCACATGCGCCAGGATCACCGACGGGCCGACCTGGCCCGGCGTCGGCGAGCCCTGGTACCAGCCCGCCGGCGCGTTCTTCTCGATCGGCGGCACCTCCACGGTGCCGTCCGCCGCCAGGCCGAGCCGTATGACGGGCGTGTCGACCCCGATGCCCGGAATCTCCAGCCGCACCGGTACCGACCGCGCGAGCGCACGGGGCGTGGCCGTTCCGCCGCTCGTCGACGGCCCGGACGGCCCGGACGCGCCGGCCGGGGCCGGTCCGTTCTCGACCCGGACTCCGCCCCCCGAGGCGCACCCGGCCAGCACGACTGCGGCCACCAGTACGGTCAGCAGCCGCCCGGCGCCCTCGCTTCCCCGCAAGAGTCAGCCCCGGACCTTGGACCTACGGCGCATCACAACCACCCCGGCCCACCCCAGAACCGCGGCCCCCGCCGCCAACTCACCCGCGACCACTGCCCCGTTGCTCCCGCCGGCCGTCAGCGGCACACCCGTGTCCGGCGCCCCCGCCGGCACCGAGCTCACCTGCCGCCCGGGCCTCGTCGCCGTCGGAGCCGGAGACGGCCGACCGGACTGGCTCGGCCGTGACGTACTCGTGGCACTCGGCACAGCCGAGGGCGCCGCACTGGCTCGCGTGGCAGTCGGCGTCGGCGACGACCCGTCAGCTAGCGCGGGTCCCGCGCCGAGTACCAAAGCGGCACAGGCCAGGCCAAACGGAAGCAAGGGATTCTTGCGCATGTACGGCTTCTCTCTCGCCTGCCCGCCGCCACAGCTGACGGCGGGCTCTGTTGTGATCGTGCGGAGAGACGAACCGCCCCCGGCCCGGGTTGTAAAGGAATGGCAAACTCCAACTGGCCGTCGGCCACGGGCCGGAACGTGCCGCGGCCCCACCGGATCACCGCGTGGCGTAAAGATCACCCCACGGTTCCGACGGACCGACGACAACATCTGTCTGTTCCTGATAAGAAATGCGCACACTTCTGGTTAAGGGGGATAGCTCCTGCCTGCGCACACGCTTGCGCAGACGCGCCCGCCGCCAGAGTGAGGCTTCGACCACCGATCCACCCATGGATGACGGTGCGTCAGTTTCTAGGAGATTCTGCATGGCCAAGAAGGTCCACGCCGCGCCGGGACGTCCCGGACCCGCGGTGGGCAAGACCGGCACGCGCGCCAGAGTTGTCGCGGCGGCAACCACCGCCGCCGTCGCTCTCACCGTCGTCGCCGCCACCACCGCCGGCGCCGCGGCCACCGAGGGGGGCGAGACCGGATCGCACGCGCCCAAGCGAATAGGCACGGCCCCCCGCGTGCCGGCCGGCGCGACCGCGGCCGGCACGACCGCTTCGGGCACCGCGCTGCACCTCAGCGTGAACCTCGCCCCGCGTGACCCGCAGGCGCTGGCCGACTTCATCACCGCGGTGTCCACCCCGGGCAACTCCCAGTACCACCACTACCTGGCCAAAGGGCAGTTCGCGTCGGTCTTCGGCCCGACCCCGGCCACCGTCGCCGAGGTCTCCCAGGCGCTGAAGGCGGCCGGCCTCACCCCCGGCAACGCCAGCACGGACGGCCTGTCCATCCCGGTCACCGCCACCGTCGCGAAGGCGTCCCACGCCTTCGGCACCGGCTTCCGGAACGTCCGGCTCAAGGACGGCACCACCGACTACCTGAACACCTCGGCTCCCTCACTGCCCGCGAACATAGCGGCGTCGGTGACCGGGATCGTCGGCCTGAGCGACATCAACACCATCACCAGCCACCACTCCGCCGTCCGTCACGCGAGCAAGGCCGGCTCGGTCGCCGGACGCGCCTCGCGCGCTGTGACCCCCAACGCGTACAGCCCGGGGCTCTGCACCGACTTCACCAGCAGCGGCTACACCGACGGCACCGACTACTACAGCCCCGGCAAACTGGCCGGCGCCTACGGGATGACCAGCTCCGCCACGGTCGGTGCGGGGCAGACCGTGGCCGTGTTCGAGCTGGAGAACGTCGACGCCAGCAGCATCGCCGCGTACCAGTCCTGCGTCGGCACCAGCACCTCGGTCTCCCACGTGTACGTCGATACGACGGAGGGGGCCGGCGCCCCGGCAAACGACGGAAGTGTCGGCGTGGAGTCGGCGCTCGACATCGAGGACCTGATCGGTCTGGTGCCGGGGGCGAACATCGTCGACTACCAGGGCGTGGACGCCACGTCCGCGACCGACCAGAACGTGCTCGACGTCTACCAGCAGATGGTCACCGACGACCAGGCGCAGGTGATCTCCAGCAGTTGGGGCGAGTGCGAGACGGTCGAGAGCAGCGCGACCGCGAACGCCGAGAACACCATCTTCGCGGAGGCCGCCACGCAGGGCCAGAGCGTGGTCGCCGCCTCGGGTGACGACGGCTCCAGCGACTGCTACCGCGCGACCGGCTCCACGGCGAAGGCCGTCGACGACCCCGCGAGCCAGCCCTACGTCACGGGCGTCGGCGGTACGACGATGACCACCTCGGGCAGCACCACGACCCAGAAGACGTGGAACAACGCAAGCGTCGGCGGTGGCGGCACCGGTGGCGGCGCCTCCTCGCGCTGGGCTCCCGTCATCTACCAGGGCGGTATCGCCACCACGACCAAGCGTGCCGTCCCGGACGTCTCCGCCCTGGCGGACCCGTACACCGGCTACCCGATCTACTACCTGGACGAGGCCTATTCCACCAGCCCCGTCCCCGGCATCATCGGCGGCACCAGCGGCGCGGCCCCGACCTGGGCCGCCGCCATCGTCCAGGCCAACGCCGGCACGGCCTGCCAGGCCAACGGCCAGGTCGGCTTCCTCAACAACGCCCTCTACAAGGCCGCACGGAGCAGCTACCCGACGAACTTCTGGGACGTCACCAGCGGCAACAACTCCGTGTACGCCACCGGCTTCACAGCGGCGGCCGGCTACGACGAGGTCACCGGCCTGGGCTCGCCCAAGGAGGCCGGCCTGACCACCGCGCTCTGCGCGGCCAAGGGCACGGCGGCCACCGGCGCCTCCACCTTCCACCCGCTCAGCAGCCCCAAGCGCCTGCTGGACACCCGCAACGGCACCGGCTGGGGCCTCAGCTCCATCCCGTCCACCAAACCCCTGGTCGCGGGCGGCACCGCCCCGGTCAAGGTCGAGGGCGTCGGGGGGATCCCCAGCAGCGGCGTGACCGGTGTCGTGCTCAACCTCACGGCCACCGGCACCACCGGCGCGGGTTCGGTGATCGCCTGGGCCGACGGCACCAGTAAGCCGTCGACCAGCAACCTCAACTGGACCGGCGCGAGCCAGACCATCGCCGCCTCGGCGACCGTCAAGGTGGCCGGCGACGGCGTGGTGGACCTCTACACGAGCAGCACCACCAACCTGATCGCCGATGTCCAGGGCTACTACACCAGCGATACCACCGGGTCCAAGTACACGGCGCTGACCCCGGCCCGCCTGCTGGACACCCGCTCCAAGGTCGGCATCCCCACCAACACCAAGATCTCCAACGCGGCGATCAGCCTCAAGGTCCGCGGCCACGGCGGCGTGCCGAGCGGCGCCACCTCCGTGGTGCTCAACCTGACGGCGACCCAGACCGTCGGCGGGGGCTACCTGGAGGCCTACCCCGAGGGCGCCACCCGCCCGACCGCCTCCAACGTCAACTGGTCGGCCACCGGGACCACCATCCCCAACCTGGTGGTCGTGCCGATCGGCAGCGACGGCAACGTCAGCATCTTCGTGCGCAGCACCAGCCACGTGATCGCCGACGTCTCCGGCTACTTCTCCACCAGTGGCTCGTCCTTCCAGACGGTCACCCCGCTGCGCCTGCTGGACACCCGTAAGACGACGGCGCTGGGCTCGGGCAAGACGCTGGCCCTGCAGATCGCCGGTGCCGACGCCATCCCGACCGGCGTCAAGGCCGTCGTGCTCACCGTCACCGTCACCGGCACCACCGGCACCGGCTACCTCACCGCCTGGGCCGACGGACATAGCCGTCCGACGGCCTCCAACCTGAACTGGGTGAAGGGCAAGACGATCGCCAACCAGGTGATCGTGCCGGTCGGCTCCGACGGCAAGGTGGACTTCTACACCAACAGCACCACCAACGTGCTCGCGGACGTGGCCGGCTACATCAGCTGACCACCGACGCCACTACAGCCGCGGCCCCACCGGAGTTAACCGGTGGGGCCGCGTTCACGCAGGACAGCGGTGGCGAGACCAGCCGCCTGCGGGTAGGCCGTGTGGGACTCGAACCCACAACCAATGGATTAAAAGTCCACTGCTCTGCCAATTGAGCTAACGGCCCGCACACCGCAGCATAGCCGGACGCCGGCGCCGGCTCCGAGCGCATTGGTGGTCGGCGGGGATCAAGGGTGGGTCAAGGTGGGGTCAGGGGTGGTGTTCGAGCTCGGCGACGAGGCGGGCGAGGACGGGGAGGGTGGCGTGGAGTCGGTCGCGGTCGGGGGCGGGGAGGCGATCGAGGGCGGCGGTGAGGGTGGCGGCGCCTGCGTGGTCGTAGCGGGAGAGGAGGTCGAGGGCGCGGGGGGAGGGGGCCAGGAGGACGGTGCGGTTGTTGCCGGGGACGGGGTGGCGTTCGACGAGGCCGGAGGCGGTCATGGCGCGGACGAGGTTGCTGACGGTGGAGGGGGCGACCTTGAGGCGGGTGGCGGCGGCACGGGGGCTGATGCCGTCGCCGTTGGAGGCTGAGGCCAGGACGCGGAGGAGTTCGATCTGGGCCTCGGGGAGGTCGGGCAGGTCTTCGGCGCTGCGTACGGAGCGGAGTACGGCGCGTCGCAGGGGGCCGAGGAGGTGGTTGAGCTCGGCGGCGGTGTCCATGGACCTCATGGGGACAGTTTGCGGCATGGCGTGAGGATGATCAGTTTTGTAGCAAAATAATTTTGTGGCACGCTTGAACCACGGCGGGGGTGACCACACACGCAAGGAGCCGCACAAACATGACCACCAGCGTCCAGAACCCGGTCCCGGAGCAGGACCTGTCCGAATTCGTCGGCGCCCACCTCATCTACACGTACGCCAATGGCTGGCAGTACGAGATGTACGTCAAGAACGCGACGACCATGGACTACCGGATCCACTCCGGCATGGTCGGCGGCCGCTGGGTCAAGGACCAGGCCATCGACCTGGTCCGGCTGGACGCGGACAGCTACAAGGTGTCGTGGACCGAGCCGACCGGCACGTCCGTCGCGGTGAACGTCATGCCGGGAAAGCGGCGGCTGCACGGCGTGATCTTCTTCCCGCACTGGGTGGAGGAGCACCCGCAGCGGACCGTGTGCTTCCAGAACGAGCACCTGGACGAGATGCGCCGGTTCAGGGACGAGGGGCCGACCTACCCCGTCTATGTGGTGCCGGAGTTCGCGTACATCACCTTCTTCGAGCAGTGCGCGCCCGACGACGAGAGCGTCGTCGACCGCGCGCCCGGCGAGCTGCCCGGGGGTTACGCGTCCCGGACGAACTGACCGACGGGCGCCGTGGCAGGATCGCGGACATGGCGAAAGATCAGCACCCCGTGGCCCTGGTGACGGGATCGACGTCGGGGATCGGCGAGGCGGTCGTGCGGCGGCTGGCGGCGGACGGGATGCGGGTGGTCGTGCACTCGGGCCGCAGCCGGGAGCGGGGTGAGCGGATCGCGGCGGAGGTGGGCGGGAGCTACGTGCAGGCGGATCTGGCCGACGAGGGAGAGGCGCGGGCGCTGGTGGAGACCGTGCTCGCCCGGCACGGGGGACGGCTCGATGTGCTGGTGAACAACGCCGGGATCAGCCGGCCGATCCCGCACGCGGATCTGGCCGCCGCGCCGCCCGAGGTCTGGCGCGAGCTGCTGGAGGTCAATCTCATCGCGCCCTGGGTGTTGTGCACGGCGGCGTTGCCGGCGTTGCGCGAGGCGCCCGGCGGTGGGGCGATCGTCAACATCACGAGCCATGCGGGGGTTCGGCCGAAGGGGTCGTCGATCCCCTACGCGGCGGGGAAGGCCGCGCTGAACCACGTCACCCGGCTGCTCGCCGCCGCGCTGGGTCCGGCCGTTCGGGTGAACGCGATCGCGCCGGGGCTGGTGGACACGCCGATGACGCGGGACTGGGCCGACGCCCACGAGCTGTGGAACGAGCGGTCGCCGATGCGCCGCCCGGCGCAGCCCGAGGACGTGGCGGACCTGGTCGCGTCCGTGATCGGGAGTACGTATCTGACCGGCGAGGTGATCGTCCTCGACGGCGGCCTCAATCTTCGGTAGACGAAACGGGCGCGGCCTTCATGAACCAGTGGCGGGCCGAGACGAACCACCACATCGCCGCGAAGCCCAGCACCACCGCCACCGCGACCGGGGCGTAGTTGAAGCTGTTGACGGTGACCGGGCTGAGCTGCGGCAGCATGAACAGCACGGTGATCAGGACGACCCAGATCACCGCCAGCACGCCGATGGGGCGGGACCAGCGGCCGAGGTGCCAGGGGCCGCGTTCGAAGGCGTCGCCCTTGCCGAGGCGCAGCAGGGTCGGTATGACGTACGCGATGTACAGACCGATGACGGCGATCGAGGTCACGGCGGCGTAGGCGGTCGCGTTGATCAGATACGGCAGGCCGAGGACGAGGGCGCCCAGGGCGGCCAGCCAGACGGCGTTCGTCGGGGTCTTCGTACGCGGGTTGATGTGCCGCCAGACGCGGGAGAAGGGCAGCGCGCCGTCCCGCGAGAAGGCGTAGATCATGCGGGAGTTGGCGGTTACGGACGCCATGCCGCAGAAGAGCTGCGCCCCGATCACGACGAGCAGGAGCAGCTTGCCCGCGGTCGCGCCCAGCCCGTCGATGAGGATCTGCGCCGGGGGCACGCCGGTCGGGCTCTTGAGGGTTTCGTCGTAGCCCTGGATCGCGTACGTGAAGCCGAGCAGCAGCACGAAACCGGCGATCCAGGAGATCCAGATGGACCGTACGATGCCGCGCGGCCCGGCGGTGGCGGCGTCGTGGGTCTCCTCGGTCATGTGGGCGGAGGCGTCGTAGCCGGTGAAGGTGTACTGGGCCATCAGCAGGCCGAGCAGGACGACGTAGAAGCTGCTGCCCCACCCGGTGTTGTTGACGAAGTGGGTGAAGACGAAGGACGTCGACTGGTGCTTGCCGGGCACGAAGGTGAGCGCGCCGACGATGAGCACGACGCCGATGACGTGCCACCACACACTGATGTCGTTCAGTACGGCGACGATCCGCACCCCGAAGGTGTTCAGGCCGCCGTGCAGGACGAGGATCGCGGCGAAGAGCAGGATCGTGTGCCCGGGGGTCGCCGTGAGGCCGAACTGCAGGTCCAGGTAGGCGTTGAGGAAGAAGGCCGCCCCGAAGTCGATGCCGGCGGTGACCGCCACCTGCCCGAGCACGTTGAACCAGCCCGCGAACCACGCCCACGCCGCCGCGCTGCGCGGGGGCGCCAGCTTGTGCGCCCAGTAGTAGAGGCCGGCGGAGGTCGGGTAGGCCGAACAGATCTCGGCCATCGCCAGGCCGACGATGAGCGTCATCAGGCCGACGCCGACCCAGCCCCAGGTGATGACGGCGGGGCCGCCGGTGTTCATGCCGAAGAGGTAGAGCGTCAGGCAGCCGGAGAGCACCGAGATGATGGTGAACGAGACGGCGAAGTTGGAGAACGCGGACATGCGGCGGGCCAGCACCTGGGTGTAGCCGAGCTGGCGGAGGCGCTCCTCGTCGGAGAGGGGCTGGGGCGCTTCGGACGCGGGTGAGGCATCGGATTTGGGTGCTGTCATGCCCCCAGCAATTCCCTTGCCGGGGGCGTGACATGCGTCACGTTTCGGTACAGCCGCCGACTACCCCTTCGGCGTGACCGACTTGCTGGTCGCCTTGCCGCTGGCGTAGCCGGTGCGCTTCGCCGTGACCGTCACCGTGATCTTCTTGCCCTTGTCGGCCTTCACCAGCTTGTACGTGGACTTGGTGGCCCCGCTGATGGCCTTGCCGGCGCGCTTCCAGACGTAGCTGTACGACGTCGCCGCCGGGCTCCAGGTGCCGGGCTTCGCCGTCAGCTTCTGCCCGACCTTCGCGGTGCCCTTGATCGACGGCTTGGTGGTCGCCGTCAGCTCCGGCCCGACCGCGACCGTCTTCGCGGCCGAGGTCGCCGTGGCCGTGCCGCCCTCGTTGGCGGCGGAGGCCCGGCAGGCGATCTTGTGGCTGTAGTCGGAGCCGGTCAGCTTGCGCTTGGCGGCGGTGGCCCCGGCGATGGCCTTGCCGTCGCGCAGCCAGGCGTACGAGGTCGGGGACGTGGCCCCGCTCCAGCTCACCTTGCAGGTGAGGGTGGAGGCGGTGCGGGCGGTGCCGGAGAGGGTCGGGCCGGTCGCCACGGGGAGCGTGGTGGCGACGGAGAGCTGCCAGTTGGTGTCGATGCCGTCGTCGTCCACCGTGGTGTCGAGGACGGCCGTCGCCCGGCCGTCGGGCGCGACGGCGACCTGGCCGTAGACGGACTCCGCCGAAGCCGCGCTGACCGTCGTCAGCCCGCCCCACGTCCCGTCGGCGGCCCGGGTGGCCGAGACGAGCACGCGCTCGGCCTCGTCCGCGTCGCTGACGTTCTGCGTCCACACCGCGCGCACCGTGCCGTCGGCGGCGATCGCCGCGTCGAACTGCTCGGGCACGTAATGCGTCGACAGCGTCCTGACGGCGGACCACGTGCCGGTGGCGGCCGACCGGGTGGCGGTACGGGTGCCGAAGGAGCCGGTGTAGTCGACCCACACGAGCGTGACGTCACCGTTCGGGCCGGTCAGCGGGACCGGGGTCTCGGACAGGTCGGCGGTGGCGGTCACCGTCCCGACGGCACCCCAGGCCGCGCTCCCGGCCGGCCGGGTGGCCGACACCAGCGTCGCGTCCTCGGTGGACAGGTCACGGGCCACCCACACCACGGTGACGGCACCGTCCGCGCCGGCGGCGATCCTCGGCGAGTTGGACGAGGTGCCGGCGTCGGACACCAGGACCGGGTCGCCCCACGCGGTGGCGGACGCCGCCCTGGTGACCGTATGCACCGTCGAGCCGGCCTCGGTCTCCACGCCGTACGCGACCGTCGCCGTACCGTCGGCGGCCACCGCCAGCTGCGGTTCCCCCAGGTACTCCCCGGTGCCCGTGGCCGACGCCAGCTGTACCGGAGCCGTCCAGGCCGCGCCCGGTTCCGCGCGGTCCGCCGACTCCACGGCGGACTTGGTGGAGCCGTTCATCCACACAGCCGTCACCACGCCGGCCGCGTCCTCGCCCAGGTGGACGAACGCCAGCGTGCTCGCCGACGTCACCTCCACCGGGTCCGACCACGAGGAGCCGTCCTTCGCCAGTACGGCCGTCAGCAGCCGGTCCTCGGAGCCGTTCTCCACCCAGGCCGCCGTCACCGTGCCGTCCGCCGACGCCAGCAGCGTCCCGTAACCGCTCTCGGTCGAGATGTCGGCCAGCGTGTGAGCCGCTCCCCAACTGCTGCTGCCCGCCGCCCGCCGGGCCACCTGCAGCTCGTACACGGACCCCGCGACCGGCCTGCGGGACCACATCCCGACGGCCGAGCCGTCCGCCGCGACCACGACATCCGTCAGGCTGATCGCGTCCGCCGTACCCGTCAGCTGCGTCGGCTTGCCCCACGCCGCCGCTGTGGTGGCCGCCGCGGCGACCGTCGGAACAGTCACGGCCGTCACGCCCGACCCGATGACCGCCGCAGCGACCAGGGCGGCCGATATGCGGGCTCGTCTGTGAGCCTTTGTCACGCTTCTCCCCAGGGAAAGTGTTGGTGATGGAGGAACCCGAAGGACACACGGCCTAGAACAGGCCCTTGTAGCCCTTCCAGCCCGTCGCGATCTTCTTACGGGCCCCGAAGGACCCCTTGCCGTCGCCGGCGTAGCGGTACAGATTCCCGGACGTGTCGCGGGCCACCAGATCCGCCCTGCCGTCCCCGGTGATGTCGCCGACCCCGACCACGGCGTTGTACGACGACCCCCAGCCGGAGGCGATCTTCACCCGGCCCTTGAAGCCGCCCTTGCCGTTGCCGCTGTAGCGCCACAGCCGGTTGGACTTGTCCTGGGCCAGCAGATCGCCGTACCCGTCGCCGTTCAGGTCACCGACACCGACGACCTTCTTGTAGCCCGACCAGTCGGAGGCGACCTTCACCCGGCTCTTGAGCTTGCCACCGCTTGTCGCCGCGTAGAGGTAGACCGCGCCGTTCGAGGACTTCCGCGCGATCAGGTCTGCGCGGCCGTCACCGGTGATGTCCCCCGGCGAGGTCAGGACGTTGTACTGATTGAAGCCGGTGCCGAGCTTCACGCGCCCGCTTTCGACGATGTCGTACTTCCCGCAAGTGCCCGCGTAGCGCCAGAGGTTGCCGGAGGAACGGCGAACCAGCAGGTCGTTGCAGCCGTCCTTGGTCAGGTCTCCCACCGGGACGACCTTCGCCGAACCCTCCCAGACAGGGCCGACGTTCCCGGCCTTGGAGAGGGTGCCGGTGCCGGTGCCCTTGGCAGTCTTGAGCCGGCCGCTGGAGGTGACGGCGAAGAGGTCGCCGAAGCCGTCGTCGCCGTCGTCGGAGAAGTCCCGCCAGACGGCTTCGCCGCCGATGACATGGACGGTGCCGCTGTCGGTGATGGCCGAGTTGTCGCCGTCGGCGGATCGTACGGTCAGGGACCAGGTGTAGGCGCCGTTCGGGAGAGGGTTCTCCTCGGCGGTCCAGCCCTCCCAGGCGACCTCCAGCCGGCCGCGCGTCGCACTGCCGGTCAGCGTATCGACGGTCTTCCCGGTCGCCTTGCGCTTGATGACGGCGGTCCAGGAGGCGGCGGGCTTTGACAGCACGTACGAGGAGATGACCGACCAGGTGCCGGCGTCCACGGTCGTGCCGGTCTTGTCCGTGTGCAGGGACGTGATGGCCTGCGCCGGAATGCCCGTGTCCACCACGTGCACCTGCTCGGAGGAGTCCGCGTACGCCACCCGCGACCCGAACTTGTCGACGTCCCAGCGCAGATGGCGCTGGTCCGTGCCGTCGTCCGGGAGGTCACCGAGCGTGCTGGTCACCGCTGTGCCCGAGTGGACGTCGGTGAGGACGAGTTCGCCGGCCGACTTGTCGTGGCTGACCACGTAACCGTCGCCCAGCAGCGCCTGGCCGGACGGCACGCTCACGGAACTCTTCGTCGTACGGTCGTAGACCCCGGCGGTGCCGGACGAGCCGGTGCAGGACCAGTAGATCCAACGGCCGAGCGCCTGCAGTTCGGACGGCACGCAGCCGGAGCCGGTGTCGACGGTCTCCTTGGTCTCCGTCGTCTCGAGGTCGAGCGCGGTGACCGTTCCGGCGGTGGTGCCGGGCGTCCAGAGCGTGCCCGCCCAGAGGGCAGCAGAGGTGGCGGTGAGCTGCAACGGAGTGGCGCTGCCTACACGGACTACGTACTGCGTGTGCGTATCGGCCAGGGTGTAGACGATGTAGTCGAGGTTGGCGTCCGTGATCTTCCCGCCCAGGGGGACGGAGTTCTCGGCCCAGTCGTACGCACCGGGGCCGTCGCTGTAGATGGTGTTCGTGTTGCCCGACTTCCCGACCACCCGGGCGAAGCGCCCGTCGCCGAGTCCGTGGAGCGCCCGGCAGCCCTCGTCGCCCTCGTCACAGTCGAACACCGGGTACTCGAAGTCGGTCAGCCGGGTGCGGGCCCCGTAGGTGAGCGGGCCCTGGGCGCTCAGGGTGCGTACGTAGTCCCAGCGGCTGCCGGCGGCGGAGTCGGTGGTGACCAGCGCGCCCTGGGCCACGGCCAACCCCTGCACCGTCGCGGGGACGGGCGGCAGCTTCTTCGCCGTGGTGACCACCGGCGTCCCGTCGGCGCCCTCGACGATGCGGCGGATACCCCAGTCGGTCACGCCGGTGCCGCCGATGGCGACGGCTGTGCCGTCGGAGGCTGCCGAGACCTGGTAGGTGCTCTGGGCCAGCAGGGTGACAGCGGTTCCGCCGGTCAACGGCACGGCCTTGATCGCGGAGCCGGATGCCGTCTGATAGACCAGCGAGTCCCCGACGATCGCCAGGTCGTAGCCCCCTTCCCGGGAAGCCGCTGTGGACCCGGCGACCTCCGTCGGCTGCGCGCCCGGGTCGGATCGCGGAACGACGGTCACCGAACCGCTGCTCGTGTACCAGCCCAGGTAGTCCGGGGTCAGCAGGACGTACCGGTCCGTGCTCGCCACTGCGATCGGGGCGGTGTACGAGGTCACCGCCGCCGTGGCGGGGTCCACCAGGAGGTACCGGCGCTGCCCGTCCGCGGTGACCGCCGTGAAGACGACCGACGTCTCGTCACCGCCGACCGATGCGCCGAGCCTGGAGCCGTCGGGCGGGCCGGTGACGATCTGATCCCGCGTGCCGCCGTCTCCGGCGGGAGTGAGGAGGTGCCAGACGTAGGAGATCGTGCCGTCCTCGGCCGTCACCCTCACATATGCGGTGACGGTTGAGCCGAACGTACGGTAAAAGGTGAGCCCGTCCGGGATGGTCACCGTGCTCGCGGTGTCCGTGGCCATGTCACGCAGCTCGACCTGCCGCGACGCGGCGCTGTAGTAGGCGAGCGCGTCGGTACCGGTACCGGTGGTCGACGTGACGTCGGCGAGGCCGGACGCGGTGACCGGAAAGCTCTGCCCGTCCGAATAGCGCGTCCACTGCGCGCCGTCGAGCCCCTCCTCGGTGTGGAAGACCCCGGCGGCACCCGCACCGTCGCTCTGGTAGCCGTTGTTCCCCGCGTACAGCAGCTTGGCGCCCCGGACCGTGCTCCGGTCCGTTGCCGGAATGACCACTTCGGACGTGGTGCCCGCGACGGCGTTCGTACTGAACGAGACTGCCCCGACGGCGAGTCCCATGGATATGAGCGCGGCGATGCTCCCGCGCACGAGGGCATGACGAGCCACTCGATCCCTCCCCCTGGAGGGCCCCGCCCCCCGTACACGTGAGCGGATCTTAGCAGGGGCAAAGGAAAGGCAAAGAGCGGGCCGGGACGATTCACAGAATCGTCCCGGCCCGCTCTTTTGCCTTCGCGGTGTCAGCCGTTCAGCCGAGGTCAGCCGTTGCGCTTCCAGCGCGGCTTGTCGTCACGGCGGCCGAAGGAGCCGGTGGCGGTACCGGAGCCCGAGCCGGTGCCGGTGCTGGGGCGGTGGTCGTCACGACGGCCGTAGGGACGGCGGTCGTTGGTGTCGCGGTCGCGGTTGAAGGACGAGGGGCGGTCGTCGCGGCGGTCGCGGTTGAAGGGGCGGTCGTAGGAACGGCCGGCGGGACGCTCGGCGGGACGGTCGTCCCGGCGGTCACGGGTGTTGTAGGCCGGGCGGTCGTCGCGGCGGCCGTACGAGGGGCGCTCGTCGCGGCGGTCGAAGGAACGGCCCGCGGGACGCTCGGTCGGACGGTCGTCACGGCGGTCGAAGGAACGGCCGGCGGGACGCTCGTCGCGGCGGTTGTCCCGGTTGTACGCGGGGCGCTCGTCACGACGGTTGTCCCGGTTGTACGCGGGACGCTCGTCACGGCGGCCGTACGAGGGACGCTCGTCGCGGCGGCGGTCGTAGTTGCCCCGGTCGTCGCGGCGCTGGAAGGAACGCTCCTGGCGCTCCTCGCGGGGCTCCTCGACGCGCTTGGGCTGCTCGGGGATGGCGGCGAGGGCTGCGGCGGCCTCGGCCTGGGCGGTGGCGACGGCCTCGTCCGGGTCGTCGCCCCGATCGCGGGCGGCGCGGGCGGTGAGGCGGTCGGCCTCCTCGCGGAGCTCCGTGGCGCGGCGCTGGAGGCGCTCGAGCTCACGGGTGAGCTCGACGACCTCGCGCTCGGCCTGCTGGGCGGCGTTGCCGGCCGCGTCGGCCTGGACGTCGGTGAGGGAACGGGCGCCGGTGATCTTGGCGACGTCCTCGTCGAAGGCACCGCCGCCGCCGATGATGTGGCGCGAGGCGTCGACGCCCGCGTCCTCCATCAGGCGGAAGATCTGCTTGCGCTGGTGCGGCAGGGCCAGGGAGACGACCGTGCCGGACTCACCGGCGCGGGCGGTACGGCCCGAGCGGTGCAGGTAGTCCTTGTGGTCGGCGGCCGGGTCGACGTTCAGGACCAGGCCGATGCCGTCGACGTGGATGCCGCGGGCGGCGACGTCGGTGGCGACGAGCACGTTGACGTAACCCGACTTGAAGTCCTCAAGGGTGCGGGTGCGCGCGCCCTGGGTCATGCCGCCGTGCAGGGCGTCCGACTTCACGCCGGCCTCGCGCAGCTGCTCGGCGACGCGGTCGGCGCCCATCTGGGTGCGGACGAAGATGATGGTGCGGCCCTTGCGGGCGGCGATGGCGGCGGTGACCGGCGCCTTGTCCTTGGGCTTCACGACCAGGACGTGGTGGGACATCGTGGTGACGGCGCCCTGGGCGGCGTCGACCTCGTGCACGACCGGGTCCTTGAGGTAGCGCTTGACCAGGGTGTCGATCTCGTTCTCCAGCGTGGCGGAGAACAGCAGACGCTGGCCGCCCTGCGGGATCTGGTCGAGGATCTCGGTGACCTCGGGCAGGAAGCCCATGTCGGCCATCTGGTCGGCCTCGTCGAGGACGGCGATCTGGATCTGGTCGAGCTTGCAGGCGCCACGGTCGATCAGGTCGCGCAGGCGGCCCGGGGTGGCGACGAGGATGTCGACGCCGCGCTCGAGGGCGTAGATCTGGTTCGACATCGAGGTGCCGCCGCAGACGACCTTCATCTTCAGGCCGAGCACGTCACCGTACGGCTGGAGCGCGTCCGCGACCTGCATCGCGAGCTCGCGGGTCGGGGTGAGGATGACGCCGCGCGGGCGCTTCTTGTCGGTGTGGCCGCCGGAGAGCTGCGTGAGCAGCGGCAGACCGAAGGAGAGGGTCTTGCCGGAGCCGGTGCGGCCGCGGCCGAGGATGTCCTTGCCGGCCAGGGCGTCCGGGATGGTCGCGGCCTGGATCGGGAAGGGGGTGGTGACACCGTTCTGCGCCAGCTTGCGCACGATCGCGTCGGCGAGGCCGAGGTCGGCGAAGGTGACGGTGGGGGTGGTGTCGGTCGCGGCGTCGGCCGTGGTGTCGGCGGCGGCCGCGGTGTCGATCGACTCGTCGATGGGCATGACGGAACGGTCGGCAGTGTCAATAGACATGCTGAAGCTAAACCTCTCGGAGACTCGGCACGCGCCAGCTCCGCAGGTTGCTTACAACCGCCTCGATGCGGTCAGCCACAGGAGAAAAGGAACGCGCCAACGTGGCGCGTTTCCTCTCTTGCTGATCAAGAGAGTGCAGTGGCGCCGGGCAATGGGATCAAACGATCTACCAGCATACGCATGATGGGTCGCTTTGGCCAATTCAGTCGATCGGCCCCACCGGGGGCTGCTCCTCCGCCCCCGCCACGGACGGCGCGCTGGAGGGCGACGGGGTCGCGGAGTCCCCCGGCGAGGTCGGCGACGGGTCCGGGTGGCTCGGCGAGGCGGACGGCGGCTCGGCCGACTCCGACGGCTTCGCCGAGGACGAAGGGGCCGACGGCTTGGCCGACGGCTTCCCGGACTCCCCCGGCCCCTGCGTGGGCCCCGGCACCGACTCCTGCGCGCTCGCCGACGGCGACCCGGACGCCGAGCCCGAGCCCGAGGCCGAGGGCGTCCCGGCCGCCGCCGCATGCCGGCCGCCCGGCAGCCGCAGCCCGCCGTCCGACTGCCCGCCGCCGGTGCCGCCCGCCTCGGCCGCCCCGGCGGTGGAGCCGTGCGGCTTGGGGTCGTCGCCGGAGCCGCCCACACTCATGCAACCGGTCACGGCCAGTACGGGCAGGAGCAGGGCGGCGGCGTTACGGAGGGGGGTCACGGGGGCACCTCGTTGGGCTGGAGTCGGCGGCTTCGCGCTGCCCAACGGGCTCCGGGCCCCTCCGGTAACGTTGGCCACGGCGGCAGGAGAGGTGGATGAGCGGCGCTGATTCGCAGGTGGTGGTGAGCCCCACGGCCTCCGCGCGCCCACCCTCGCCCCTCCACGGCCAGGGCCCGGCCGTCGCCGTCGTCGCCCTCGGCGGCGCCATCGGCGCGTGCGCCCGCTACGGCGCCGGGCTGCTGTGGCCGACGGCCACCGGGACCTTCCCCTGGACGACCTTCGGCGTCAACGCGCTGGGCTGCGCCGTCATCGGCGTGTTCATGGTCGTCATCACCGAGATCCGCCCCGCCCACCGCCTCGTGCGGCCCTTCTTCGGCACCGGGGTGCTCGGCGGCTTCACCACCTTCTCGACGTACGCGGTCGACATCCACCGGCTCGTCGACCACGGTCGGGCGCCTCTCGCCCTCGCCTACCTCGCGGCGACCCCGGTGGCCGCACTGCTGGCCGTATGGGCCGCGGCGGCCCTCACCCGCCGCACCGTGAACCTGCGTGGTCGGAGGACCCGATGAGACTCAGCGGCCCCGCTCTGCGGGTCACGATCTTCACCGGCGAGAACGACACCTGGCACCACCGCCCGCTCTACAGCGAGATCGTCCACCGCGCCCACGCCGCCGGGCTGGCCGGCGCCTCCGTCTTCCGGGGCGTCGAAGGCTTCGGCGCGTCCTCGATCGTCCACACCTCGCGGCTGCTGTCCCTCAGCGAGGACCTGCCGGTCGCCGTGGTCATCGTCGACAGCGAGGACCGCGTCCGCGCCTTCCTCCCCCAGCTCGACGAGCTGGTCACCGAGGGCCTGGTCATCGTCGACGAGGTCGAGGTCATCACGTACGCCGGAAGGAAGCCCGGCGCGTGAACTGGCTCCTCGTCATCACCGGCGCCGTGATCGGCGCCCCGCTCCGCTATCTGACGGACCGTACGGTGCAGTCCCGGCACGACACCCTCTTCCCCTGGGGCACCTTCACCGTCAACGTCGTCGGCTGCCTGCTCCTCGGCCTGCTCACCGGCACGGTCTCCCCGCACCTCCAGCTCCTGCTCGGCACCGGCCTGTGCGGCGCCCTGACCACGTACTCGACCTTCTCGTACGAGACCCTGCGGCTCGCCGAGCAGGGCGCCCGGCTCTTCTCCGCGCTGAACGTCGTCGCGAGCCTCGTGGCGGGCGTCGGCGCGGCCTTCGCGGGCGCGGCGGTGGCGACGGCGGTGTGGGGTTAGGCGTGGGGCAGGGGTCCGGAGGGGCGGCAGGGCGGACAATGGCCGTGTGCTGGAGATGTCGCGCGATGCGTTCGAGGAACTGGTAAGCGATGCACTGGACCGGATCCCGCCGGAACTGACCCGGGTGATGGACAACGTGGCGGTGTTCGTCGAGGAGGAACCCGACCCGTCCGGCTCCCATGGGGCGGGGTTGCTCGGGCTGTACGAGGGCACGCCGTTGACCGAGCGCGGCGAGTGGTACGCGGGCGTGCTGCCGGACCGGATCACCATCTACAAGGGCCCGATCCTGCGGATGTGCGGCTCGCCGGAACAGGTCGTGGAGGAGGTCGCCACGACCGTGGTCCACGAGGTGGCCCACCACTTCGGCATCGAGGACGAGCGGCTGCACGAGCTGGGCTGGGGCTGACGCCCGACGCCCGACGCGAACACCCCAAGGCCGACCCCCCCCAAGGCCGAACACCCCGACGCAGAACGCCCCAAGGCGAACCGCCGAAGGCGAACGGATGCGCCGGGCATACCGCGGCAGCCTTACGGGCATACGTGGGCAATGGTCGGCGATCTGCCCAAGAGCTTCCAGCGCATCCGTTCACTGCCCGCCACGATCAAGGCCCGCTACCGGGCCCGGCACTCCGAGCCCACGCTCTCCCTCACCCGACCAGCCCACCCTTATACCCGCGCGCTCGCCCTGGTCGCCGTCACGCTGATCGGCGGCTGGCTCGGCCTGGTCGTGCTCGGCGGCATCAACGAGCCGGTCGGCCCGATGAACACCCGGATGTCGCTCCACCCCTCCTGGACCGGCGACACGAAGGTGAACGTCTCGCCGCTCGGCGCCCTGGTGTTGGACAGCCACGACGGCCCGCTGCGCCTCCAGGTGGACGTGAACACCCTCGACCCGGTGCGCGCCCAGACCCTGGTGAAACACCCCGAGCGGCTCAGCGGCCTGGAGGGCGAGGTCACCCAGGACGTCCGGCGCAGCTTCATCCAGCTCGGCGCCACCTCCGCCGGCGCGGTCCTGGTCGGCGCGACCGTCCTGGGCCTGGCGGTGTACCGCAGGCCGCGCCGGGCCCTGGCCGCCGGCGGGCTGGCCTTCGTCCTGCTGCTGGCCAGCGGCGGGGTCGCGTACGCGACATGGAACCCGAAGTCCGTCCTGGAGCCGAGGTTCTCCGGGCTGCTGAGCAGCGCACCCTCGGTGGTGGGCAACGCCCGCAGCATCGTCAGCGACTTCGACGTCTACCAGCAGGAACTGGCCCGGCTGGTGACCAATATGACCAAGCTGTACGACGCGGCCTCGACCCTGCCCGCGTACAACCCGGACCCGAGCACGCTGCGGGTGCTGCACGTCTCGGACATCCACCTCAATCCGGCGGCCTGGGAGATCATCCGCTCGATAGTGTCCGAGTACAAGATCGACGTCATCGTCGACACCGGCGACCTGATGGACCACGGCACCGCCGCCGAGAACGGCTTCACCTCCAGCATCCCGGACCTCGGCGCTCCTTACGTCTACGTACGCGGCAACCACGACTCGATCAGCAGCCAGAACTCGGTCGCGAGCCGCAAGAACGCGTACGTCGTCGACACCGGCGAGTCCGTGAGCGTCAAGGGACTGCGCATCGCCGGCATCGGCGACCCGCAGTTCACCCCCGACCGCTCCGTGGCCGCCGCCGGTGACCCGGCCGAGCAGGCCGCCGGGCAGCAACTGGCCACCGCGATCAGGAAGCAGAACGCCACCGGCGACAAGGTCGACATCGCCATCGCCCACAACCCCGTGGCCGCCCAACAGGCCGACGGCACGGTCCCGTTGATCCTCAGCGGCCACCTCCACCACCGCGACGTCACCACCCTGGACAAGGGCAGTCGGCTGATGATCGAGGGCTCGACGGGCGGCGGCGGCCTCCGCGCGGTCGAGGGCACCACCCCGCAGAAGATCATGGCCTCCGTGCTCTACCTGGACCGCGACACGAAGAAACTGCAGGCCTGGGACGAGATCACGCTCGGCGGCCTCGGCCTGACCACGGCGGAGGTGAGCCGGCACCTGCCGGCGGAGGTGAAGCCGGGCGCCTCCCCATCGACCGGCGGCACTCCGTAATCCGTTTTGGCGCTACCCAGGGGCATCCCATATGCTTCCGGTGCCATGAGCCCTCATCGTCTAGTGGCCCAGGACGCCGCCCTTTCAAGGCGGTAGCACGGGTTCGAATCCCGTTGGGGGCACCACGCTACTTTGCGTTACCGCAGGTCGGACCGTATTTTTTACGCCATCGTAATGTTCGGCGTCACCGATGCCGACCTCGGCCTGGCCCTCCGAAACCAGCTTCCACCTGGGCATTCGGAGACTCTGGCGCTCGCACGGGTGCGAATCCCTCCCCCTGAACTTCCGCAAGCACGTGATTACTTTCCGTCGCGGATGCTCTGTGCGGCATCCCCTTGGGCACCGCGCGCCGACCACTCGCCCGACCGGCTGTTCAGCCCGCGTCGCGTGGCCCGCGCCGCCGCCGTGGCCGAGAACGCCGGGTTCACCCTGATCACCCTGGACGACAGCGTGCTGCCGCCCGCAGCCTCGCCGGATCCGGTGGGCCGGATCGGCGCGGTGGAACGGGCGGCCTTCGTCGCCGCGTCCACGAGCGCCATCGGGATCGCTCCGGTCGTGCCGGTCAGATCGGCTGATCCCCGGGGCGAGGCTCCGAAGGTGAGGACCGGTACCAGAAGGGTGGCACCATGCAGGACCTGCTCGCTCGGGCGGTCCGGACCCGGATTCCACACCACATGGGAACCGCAGCGCCACACGATCGAGCAGGACGACGGTGCCCGGGTGGCCGAGCGACTCCATCCCCGGGCCCGGTTCTACTCCCCCCGGCAGACACCGATCGACATCGAAGACGCGCAGTTCACCTGGCAGGCGGAGCCGGAGAGAACCAGGTATGAACGAACCGAAGGGCCCTTCGAGGCAAAGGTAAAGGGACAGATTCGGGGCTGGACGGAGCGGGACGCTGGAGGCACGGATGAGCAGCGATGTGATCATCGGGAATGACGGGAAGCCACGCTGTGCCTGGGCCGGCGCCGGCGACACCGCCTTCGGCCGCTACCACGACGAGGTCTGGGGTTCCCGCGCCTACGACGAGTCCGCGATGTTCGAGGCGCTGACCCTGGGCGTGTTCGAGGTCGGGCTGAGCTGGTCGGTGGTTTTCGGGAAGCGGGACGCGTTCCGCAAGGCGTTCCGGGGCTTCGACGTCGCCAAGGTCGCGGCGATGACCGAGCGGGACGTCGACCGGCTGGTACAGGACGCCTCGATCATCCGCAACCGTGGCAAGATCCAGGCCACCGTGGACAATGCCCGCGCGATGATGTCCGCGTCGCCGAGCCTCGTGGCGCTCGCGAAGTCCTACGAGATCACCCGCAAGCGGGCCCCGCGCTCCGTCGCCGACCTACCCACGTCGACCCAGCAGGCGGAGGCGTTCGCGAAGCAGTTGAAGTCGCAGGGGTACCGCTTCGTGGGACCTACGAGTGTGTACGCGTTCATGCAGAACGTCGGCGTGGTCAACGACCACGTCCATGGGTGCTTCCGAGCGACCGACTACCCCGCTGCGGTCCGGAACCGTTGAAGCCGGCAGTCGGTCAAGGGGGGTGGCTGCTGGAGTACGTCCAGGTCAAGGACGATGCGATGGGCACGGTTCGGTGGGCAGCCGGTAGAAGTCGTGTTCGACTCCTACCGAGCTGACCGGGTCTCGTTTCTGATGCCGGCCGACTGAGTTCGAAGCGCCTCGTCGTTCGTCTCGACCTACCGCCATCGGCGGACAAACACCCGCGCCGAGCATCTCCGACACGGGGAGGACTCTTCGGCCCGCCAGACTGGTCATGCCGGAGGCGTCGGCGATGTCGGGGTGCGAGCGCTCCACAGCCGCTTCGAACTCGTCGCGTTCACTTCTGCGCGGCGGATGAGGGCAGGCAGAGGTAGAGCCGCTCGGGCTGGTAGTCGGTCCGGGTGCAGTGGGCCCGGACCCAGGCAGCGATCGAGCGGCCCGGAATGGTGGCGGCGCCGCCGAGTACGACGTAGCGCACCTGGCCGGTGGCCACCAGGTGCCGGAACTCGGTACGGGTCGGGGTGGGCACGGCGCCGGTGAAGCCGCCCATCGGGAGCACCTTGGCGCCCTCGTACAGGATGTACGCCGAGGCGGACCGCCAGCTCGTGGTGGCGAACAGATAGCGGGCGCCGTTCTGGTGGACACGGGTGAAGGCGAGCAGCCGCTGTTGCTCGGGGTTGAGCCCGCTGTGGCTGCCGGAGCCGGCGGACGGCTTGCCGGAAGCGGGCGCCGGGTGGGCGGCCCCTTGGCCCCCGGCCTGCCCGATGTGTGCCTCGAGCGGGTCCGAGGCGCCTCCCGCCAGGGCCGGAGCGGGCTTCTTCGTGGTGGTCCGGATGGTCACCGGGCCGGCCGCGCCCATGCCGGAGTGGCCGTACTTGGGGTTCAGCACCGAGGACGCCCACGCGGCGGACGGCAGCAGCATCGCGGCGAGCCCCACACCGAGGCCCAGCACGGCCATCCGCCGCCGCGCAGCCCGGGAATCGGTACGGGACACGGCCAGCAGCACCAGTGACGCGCCGCCGAGGACGACGGCGGCCGGGACCAGCCATGGCAGGAAGGTGGGGAATTGCCGCGCGACGAACGCCGACCAGGCCACCGTGCTCACCACAGCCGTCGGCAGCGCCCACGCCCGGCCGCGGCTGCCGCGGCGCCAGGCGCGCCAGAACTGCACCATCCCGGCCCCGAACAGCGCTGCGATGGGTACGCCGACGACACCCATGTAGTACGTATGTCTGCCGACCGCCCCGGCGCTGAACACCAGGAAGTACGTCCCCAGCCACACCCCCCACAGCAGGAAACCCGCCCGCAACGGGTCCTCCCGGGGCCTGCCGCGCCGCCACGCCAGCCCGCACACCGCCGCGAGCGCTGCCGCCGGGTACAGCCAGCCGATCTGCGTGGCCAGCGACTTGCCGAACATCTTCCCCCAGTCCGCGAGAGTCTGGCCGGAGCTGGGCGCCGGTGTGGCGCCGGCCATGACCGACGCCGAAACGCTGCCGGTGTCCTTCGCGCTGACGCCCAGCGAGGAGAAGCGGTTGAGGAAGTTGTAGCCGGCGGCCATGCTGACCGCCGAGTTGTTGGTCGTGCCGTCCATGTACGGGCGGTCCTTGGCCGGGGTCACCGTCACCAACAGCACCCAGGACGCCGACACCGCCACGCACACGGCACCCGCCACCGCCAGGTGCGCCAGCCGCCGGCGCAGCGCGGTCGGGGCCGACACGGCGTAGAGCAGCCCGAGCGCGGGAAGTACCGCCCAGGCCTCCAGCATCTTGGCCTGGAAGCTCAGCCCCACCCACATCCCGGCCGCCAGCAGCGGGCGCAGCCGGGCCTCGCGTGCCGCCCGCAGCGTGGCGTCGGCGGCCAGCAGCAGGAGCAGGGTGAACGCCGGGTCCTCGACCTGGGTACGGAACAGCCCGGCGATCGCCGGGGTGAGGGTGAAGGCGCCCGCCGCGAGCAGAGCCGCGTTGACGCCCGCCCAGCGGCGTACCGCCCGATACAGCACCGCCACGCTCAGCACACCCTCGACGACCTGCGGCAGGGTCAGCGCCCAGGGATGGAAGCCGAGGATCCGCGCGGACAGCGCCTGCGGCCACAGGAAGCCCGGCAGCTTGTCGATGGTGATCGAGTTGCCGGGGTCGAACGATCCGAACAGGAAGCCCTTCCAGCTCGCGGTCATGCTGCGCGCGGTCTCGGCGTAGAACGCGTGGTACGCGCTGTGCTGGATGTCCCAGGTGAACAGCACGGCCGCCACCGCGAGGATCACCAGCAGCGCGGGCCGGGCGTGCGCGGGCTGATCCCTTGGCGACCGCCATCGGATCCCTGCGCGGGCGACGATACGGGGGCGTGCCCGCCGGGGGGAGCCGGCGGGCACATGGGACACGGTGGTGCTGAGCATGAACGGACCTTCCGGGCGGCGACGTGGCTCGCGTCAGCCCGGAAGACGGTCAAGGCGCCCGGTGAGATCCGTTCGGGCGGTAAGAATTGGGCAAGTAGCGGCTGACCTGCGACAAGCGCGCCGTGAATCACCCGGACGGCGTACCAGGCGCCCATGCCTCCGCCGGCTCCCCGGCGGGCTGCCGCTCCGCCTCGGCGGCGGGCGGGACAGGCCTCGCAGGAGTTGCCGCGGCACGGCACAGTGACATCCTGAGAGCAGGGGCGAAGGCCGTGGCGAGGGTGAGACATGCCGATCGACGAAGAGGCCACGGACCCCCCGGACGCCGGGGATGCCGAGAGCCCCGCCGCCACGGTCGACTCCCGGGGGCGGATCACGGCGTGCAGCGCCGGTGCCCGCCTGCTGCTCGGCTACACGCCCGCCGAAGTCGTCGGGCGCCCCGCGACCGGCCTGCTCGCCGGCGCCCTCTCCAAGGAAGCCCAGCGTCGCTTCGCGGAGGGGGAGGGATGGAGCGGCGAGATCGTGGTTCGGCACCGGGACGGGCACCCCCTGACGGTGGGGCTCCGCGCACAACCGCTGCTGGACGCGCACGGGAACACCCAGTGGTTCCTCGCCTTCACCAGGCCTGCCGGGGCGGCGGCACACCTCAGGGAGTGGGCACTGAACCAGCTGCCGTTCCCCGTGGCGTTCTTCAACAGCGACAACCGCCTCGTGGGGGTGAACGAGGCGATGACCGTGATGATGGTGCATACCGAGGACCAGATGCGCGGCCGTCGCCTGCCCGAGCTGGACCCCTCGGCTCATGTCCCGGGATGGGAGGTGGACGCTTCCGCCGATCTCGAGGAGGTCAGCGCCCTCCAGGAGCACGTGCTGCGTACGGGGGAGGCGGTGCGCCACGAGGTGGTGGGCCGGGCGCCGGGCTACACCCGCCCACGGGCCTGGTCGCTGTTCCTCTACCCGCTCAAGGACCAGGCCGGCGAGGTGCGGGGCGTGTCCTGCGCCGTCTTCGACAACACCGACCAGTACTGGGCCCGCCGCCGGCTGGCCGCCCTGGACGAGGCCGGCGCCACGATCGGCAGCACCCTGGACGTCACGCGCACCGCCGAGGAGCTGGCGGAGGTCGCGGTCGGCCGCTTCACCGACTTCGTCAGCGTCGACCTTCTCGAAGGCATCGACCGCGGCGAGGAGCCGGTCCTCGTCACGCCGACCGGTCGAGTGGTCTTCCGCCGCGTCGCGCAGCGGTCCGTCCTGGAGGGCCGCCCCGAGTCGGTGGTCGGCACCGGAGAGCTGGACAGCTTCTCCGAGGACTCGCCGCTGGGCCAGATCCTCGCGACGGGACGGGGCTCGCGGTATTCCATGGGGGACCCCGAGATGCAGCGGTGGATGGATTCGTCCCCGGCCCGTGCCCGGAGCGCCCGCGACAACAGAATCCACTCGCTGATGCTGGTGCCGCTGCGCGCCCGCGGTATCACCATGGGGCTCGCCCTGTTCCTCCGCCACCGGACCCAGGAACCGTTCAGCGAGGACGACCTCCTGCTGGCCGAGGAGATCGTGGCCCGAGCGGCGGTGTGCGTGGACAACGCGCGCCGCTACACCCGCGAGCGCGGTACCGCGGTCACCCTGCAGCGCAGTCTGCTTCCGCAGCGGATGCCCCGGCAGGGGGCCGTGGACGTGGCCTCGCGCTACCTGCCCGCCGACTCCCGCGTCGGCGTGGGCGGCGACTGGTTCGACGTCATCCCCCTGTCGGGCGCCCGGGTCGCCCTGGTCGTCGGCGACGTCGTCGGCCACGGCCTCCGTGCCTCCGCGACCATGGGACGGCTGCGCGCGGCGGTCCGTACCCTCGCCGACGTCGATCTGGCCCCGGACGAGCTGCTCACCCAGCTCGACGACCTGGTCATCCGCCTGGACCGTGAGGAGGGGCCGACCACCGGGGAGTCGGACTCGGCCGAGCCGACCGCGGGGGAGGTCGGTGCCACCTGCCTGTACGCGGTCTACGACCCGGTCTCCCGCCGCTGCGCCCTCGCCCGGGCCGGCCACCCGGCCCCGGCCGTGGTCGCCCCGGACGGCACCGTCGAGTTGCTCGAACTGCCGGGTGGACCACCGCTGGGCCTGGGCGGGTTGCCGTTCGAGGCCACCGAACTGGACCTGCCCGAGGGCAGCTTGCTCGTCCTGTACACGGACGGCCTGGTGGAAGCCGCCGACCACGACATCGACGTGGGGCTCTCCCGGCTGCGGAGTGCGCTGAACCGTCCCGCCGGGTCGCTCGAGGAGGTGTGCGACACGGTGCTGGACGCCCTGCTCCCGACCCGGCCCACCGACGACATCGCCCTGCTGGTGGCCCGCACCCGCGCCCTCGACGCCGGCCAGGTGGCGACCTGGGACCTGCCCGCCGACCCCGCGGTCGTCTCCGAGGCCCGCAGGCTGGCCGCCCAACAGGTGGCGGCCTGGGGGCTGGAGGAGTCCGCGTTCGTCACCGAGCTGGTGGTCAGCGAACTGGTCACCAACGCCATCCGCCACGCCGCCCCGCCGATCCGGCTACGGCTGATCCAGGACGGCGCCCTCATCTGCGAGGTCTCCGACAGCAGCAGCAACTCCCCCCATCTGCACCGCGCCCGCGTCACCGACGAGGGCGGCCGGGGCCTCATGCTGGTCGCCCAGCTCACCGAACGCTGGGGGACCCGCCAGACCCCGACCGGCAAGACCATCTGGGCCGAACAGGCCCTCGTACGGGACCCGTTGTCCCTGTAGGGCACCTCCGGGCCTACCCGACAGGCGCACTCATCGCCTGGTCGAGAAGGGTCGGCAGGTCGGGGCTGCCGTCGGCGGCGTACCACGTGTCGACGGCCGCGTTCAGGCAGGCGAGTCCTATGTGGCGGTGTTCCTGGTCATGGCCGGCGCCTCCGGGGTCTTCCTCTTCCTCACCTACTACCTCCAGGTCACCCGGGGCTACTCCGCCGTCGCCACCGGACTGGCCTTCCTGCCCATGCTGGTCACCGCGCTGATCACCAGCCTGCTGTCGAACATCAAGCTGCTGCCGCGCACCGGCCCGCAGCCCCTGGTCGTCCTCGGCATGCTGATGGCCGCGACCGGCACGGCCTGGATGACCGGCATCGGACTGCACACCGGCTACGCCTCCGCCATCCTCGGCCCGCTGCTCGTCACGGGCGCCGGCATGGGCCTCGTGGTCTCCCCCGCCATGAACACCGCGACCTTCCAGGTGCCCGCCACCGACGCCGGCGTCGCCTCCGCCACGGCCAACACCCAGCAGCAGATCGGCACTTCCCTCGGCACCGCCCTGCTCAACACCCTCGCCGTCAGCGCCACCACCCACTACGCGACCTCACACGCCGCGCACCCCACCTCCGGCCTCGCCACCCGCGCCCTGCTGCACGGCTACACCACCGCCTTCTGGTACGCCGCCGGCATCCTCGTCGCCGGCGCCGTCATCTGCGGACTGCTCCTGCGCCGCGGACCCCTGGTGCCGAACGAGGCCCCGGGCGACGACGAGGGCACCCCGGCCGGGAGCAAGGACCAGCCACGTACAGCAGTCCAGGAGGCGTCATGAATCAGCGGATCGCCACGCACGATGTTGTGGTCGTCATCGGTACCGGGGGCATGGGGCTCGCTGTCGCGCGCCGCCTGTCCGCCGGGCGGCGGCTCCTGCTGGCCGACTGGTCGGCCGACGGGCTGGGCGCGGCCGTGAGCGCGCTGCGCGGCGAGGGCCACACCGTCGAAGGCCACACGGTGGACGTCTCGCAGCGGGATTCCGTCGAGAAGCTGGCCGCGGCCGCCGGCGCCGCCGGACGGGTCGACGCCGTCATCCACACCGCCGGCGTCTCGCCTGTGATGGCCACCGCCCGGCAGATCTACGAGGTGGACCTGCTCGGCACCGCCCACGTCATCGACGCCTTGCTGCCGGTCGCCTCCCCCGGCACCTCACTGGTCTGCGTCGCCAGCATGGCCGGGCACTTCGCCTCCCTGCCCGCCGACGTCGAGCGGCACCTCGCGACCGCGCCCACCGAAGAGCTCCTCCACCACAAGGGGATCGACCTCGAGGGCGAGCCCGCCCTGGCCTACGTCGTGGCCAAGCGCGGTAACCAACTCCGCGTACAGGCCGCCGCCCGCGCCTGGGGCAGCCGGGGCGCCCGGCTCAACACCGTCAGCCCCGGCGTGATCTCCACGCCGATGGGCGCCCAGGAACTCCAGGGAGCAGCCGGCGCCCACATCCGGGCCATGGTCGAGCTGTCCGGCGCCCGCCGGGTCGGCACCGCGGACGACATCGCGAGCGCCGCGGCGTTCCTGGCCGGACCGGAGTCCTCCTTCATCACCGGCAACGACCTGCTCGTCGACGGCGGGGCGGTCTCCGCCCAGCGCTGGAACACCACCCCCAGCGCCTGACAGGCAGGTCCTACGGCTTGTCGGGACCGATGAACATCTGGATGGCGGTGGCGGCGGCCCCGCGCGCCCACTCCTCGAAGGGGAGCGGGCGGGTGAGCAGTTCGCACTCCTTGGCGGCGCCGAAGGCGGCGGTGGCGAAGGCGGCGCGGATCTGTTCCTCGAACAGGTCGTACGCGGTGAGTCCTTCGCCGGAGATGACCACCCGCCCGGGCCCGAGGAGGTTGACCACGGCGGCGATGCCGGTCCCGATGGCGTACCCGGCCCGGGCGTACGCCTCCCGCGCGCCCGGGTGGCCCGAGCGGGCGAGGGCGAGCGCTTCCTCCGCCGTGGCGACGGGCTCCCCGGTCACCTCGCGGATCCGCCGGACGATCGCGGGGTCGGCGGCGATCGCCTCCACGCAGCCGGAGTTCCCGCAGTGGCAGCGCGGCCCCGCCGGGTCGATGGGCAGATGGCCGATCTCGCCGGCGACGCCGTGCGCCCCGGCCACCACCCGCCCGCCGACGACCAGACCGCAGCCGATTCCGGCGCCGACGGTGACCAGCGCGAAGGTGTCCGCGCCCACCCCGGCGCCGAACCACTGCTCGGCGACGGTCAGCGCCCGTACGTCGTTGTCGACGACGGTCGGCAATCCGGTCGCGCCACGCACCAGTTCGGCCAACGGTACGTCCCGCCAGCCCAGGAACGGCGAGTAGTGGACCATGCCCACCTCGCGGTCGACATCGCCGGACACGGCCACGCCCACCGACTGGACGGGCACGCCGTAATCCTCGGCGGCCGTACGGAGTTCGGCGGTGAGCGCGCTGATGACCTCCAGTACGGCGGCCGGTTCGCGCGTGGTGAGCGAGACGTGCCGGGCCTCGCGGATGCGGGCGGTCAGGTCCGCGAGGACGCCGATCGCCTCGTCGCCGGTCACCTTTATCCCGATGAAGAACGCCCGCCCCCCGTCGACCCGGAGGGGATTGGCCGGCCGCCCGAGCGCCGCGCCCTTGGCCCCCTCGGCCGCCTCGACCAGGTAGCCGGCGTCCAGCAGTGGACGTACCGCCTTGGTGATCGCGGCGGACGACAGTCCCGTACGGCGGCCCACCTCCACGCGGGAGACCGGGCCCTGCGTGAGGACCGTGGTGAACACGAGCGTCGCGGCCGGCGTGCTCACCGGGAACGGCTCGAGGGGAGGACGGGAAGCCATGGCGGGAAAGGTAGATCCTTTCTTTTCCTCTGTCAATAAAGGAAGCAAGGCTCTTTGCACTTCTTCCAGAAGGGTGAATGAACCTTGGATTCTTAGACACTACTGGCGGCTGACAAGCGTTTGACAGGTCAACGCAGTCCGGGCCGGGGCTGCATCCCCGCCCCGGACCGCGCCACCAGGCTAGGCGGGGTCCTTATGACCCGCCTGTGCGCCGCGGCGGGATGCCACACACGGCCGAAAATAAGGCGGACGGGGCATGACCTGGGGTCTGATACGCTGATCCAGCGACGTCAGGCCACCAGAGCGTGACGCCGCAGGGCCCCGCAGGGGGCACACAAAACGTGTGCGAGACTAGTGCTCGCAACGCACAGCAAGGTCCTGTGGAGCAGTTTGGAGTGCTCGCCACCCTGTCAAGGTGGAGGCCGCGGGTTCAAATCCCGTCAGGACCGCTGCGGCTGGGTAGCTCAGTTGGTACGAGCGACCGCCTGAAAAGCGGTAGGTCGCCGGTTCGACCCCGGCCCCAGCCACCGCACGACTTAGGGCCCGTCTTCGGACGGGCCCTAAGTCGTTCTCCTCCGGCAGAAAGCCGTTCGCCGCAAAGCCGCACCGGATGCGATCCTGGACGGCGGTATGTCTACGCACCCTCGCGGCGGAGCCGCGCCCACCTTCGCCGACCTCGGCGCCCGCCTCTCCGACCTGACCCTGCGCGACGCGCAGCGGCTCGGCCGCCGCCTCGAAGGCGCCCGCCGCATCCGCAAGCCGGAGGCGCGGGCCACCGTGCTCGCGGAGCTGGGCGGCGAGATCGACACGGCCGAGGCCCGGGTCGGGCAGCGGCAGGCGGCCATACCCCGGATCAGCTATCCCGAGCAGCTTCCGGTCAGCCAGAAGAAGGACGACATCCTCGCCGCCATCCGCGACCACCAGGTCGTGATCGTCGCGGGCGAGACCGGCTCCGGCAAGACCACCCAGATCCCCAAGATCTGCCTGGAGCTGGGGCGCGGCGTCCGCGGTCTGATCGGCCACACCCAGCCCCGCCGCATCGCGGCCCGTACGGTGGCCGAGCGCGTCGCGGAGGAGCTGAACACCCCGCTGGGTGCGGCGGTCGGCTGGAAGGTCCGCTTCACCGACCAGGTCGGCGACAGCACCCTGGTCAAGGTCATGACCGACGGCATCATGCTCGCCGAGATCCAGACCGACCGTGAGCTGCGCCAGTACGACACGATCATCATCGACGAGGCCCACGAGCGCAGCCTCAACATCGACTTCATCCTCGGCTACCTCGCCCAGCTCCTCCCCCGCCGCCCCGACCTCAAGGTCGTCATCACCTCGGCGACCATCGACCCGGAGCGCTTCTCCCGCCACTTCGGCGACGCCCCGATCATCGAGGTCAGCGGCCGTACGTATCCCGTCGAGGTCCGCTACCGGCCGCTCCTCGCCGAGGAGAAGGAGGACGACGACCGCGACCAGATCACCGCGATCTGCGACGCCGTCGACGAGCTCCAGTCCGCCGGCCCCGGCGACATCCTGGTCTTCCTCTCCGGCGAGCGCGAGATCCGCGACACGGCGGACGCGCTCAACAAGAAGCAGCTGAGATTCACCGAGGTCCTCCCCCTCTACGCCCGCCTCTCCTCCGCCGAGCAGCACCGGGTCTTCCAGCAGCACACCGGCCGCCGCATCGTCCTGGCCACCAACGTCGCCGAGACCTCCCTCACCGTCCCCGGCATCCGGTACGTGATCGACCCGGGCACCGCCCGCATCTCCCGCTACAGCCACCGCACCAAGGTCCAGCGGCTGCCCATCGAGCCGGTCAGCCAGGCCAGCGCCAACCAGCGCAAGGGCCGCTGCGGCCGTACGTCCGACGGCATCTGCATCCGGCTCTACAGCGAAGAGGACTTCGAGTCCCGCCCGGAGTTCACCGACGCCGAGATCCTCCGTACGAACCTGGCCTCCGTCATCCTCCAGATGACCGCCGCCGGGCTGGGCGACATCGCCCGCTTCCCCTTCCTCGACCCGCCGGACAGCCGCCACATCAAGGACGGCGTCCAGCTCCTGGAGGAGCTCGGCGCGCTCGACCCCAAGCAGAAGGACCCGAAAAAGCGGCTCACCGAGACCGGCCGCAAGCTCTCCCAGCTGCCCGTCGACCCCCGCCTGGCCCGCATGGTCCTGGAGGCCGACCGCAACAACTGCGTACGCGAGGTCATGGTCATCGCCTCCGCGCTGTCCATCCAGGACCCGCGCGAGCGGCCCTCGGAGAAGCAGCAGGCGGCCGACGAGAAGCACCGCCGCTTCGCCGACGAGACCAGCGACTTCCTCGCGCTGCTCAATCTCTGGAACCACGTACGCGAGCAGCAGAAGACGCTGTCCTCCTCCGCCTTCCGCCGCATGTGCCGCACCGAGTTCCTGAACTACCTGCGGATCCGCGAGTGGCAGGACATCTACAGTCAGCTCCGCTCGGTCGCCAAGACCATGGGCATCCACATCGCCGAGAGCCGGGACGCCGCCAATCCACAGCATGTGCACACGTCACTGCTGGCCGGACTGCTCTCCCACATCGGCCTGAAGGACACCGACAAGAACAACGAGTTCCTGGGCGCCCGCAACGCCAAGTTCGCGGTCTTCCCCGGGTCGTCCCTCTTCAAGAAGCCGCCGCGCTGGATCATGTCGGCCGAGCTGGTGGAGACCTCCCGGCTCTGGGCCCGGGTCAACGCGAAGATCGAGCCCGAGTGGGTCGAGCCGCTGGCCGAGCACCTGGTGAAGCGCACGTACAGCGAGCCGCACTGGGAGCAGAAGATGGCCGCCGTGATGGCGTACGAGAAGGTGACGCTGTACGGCGTCCCGCTCGTCGCCCAGCGGAAGGTCAACTACGGGCGGATCGACGCGGAGACCAGCCGTGAGCTGTTCATCCGCCACGCCCTGGTCGAGGGCGACTGGCGTACGCACCACCAGTTCTTCCACGACAACCGCAAGCTGCTCGCGGAGGTCGAGGACCTGGAGCACCGGGCCCGGCGCCGCGACATCCTGGTCGACGACGAGACGCTCTTCGACTTCTACGACCGGCTGATCCCCGAACACGTCGTCTCCGGCGCGCACTTCGACTCCTGGTGGAAGCACAAACGCCACGAGGAGCCGGAGTTGCTCAACTTCGAGCACTCCATGCTGATCAACGAGAGCGCGGAGGCCGTCACCAAGGACGACTACCCGGACTCCTGGCGGCAGGGCGCGCTCAAGTTCCGTGTCACGTACCAGTTCGAGCCCGGCTCGGACGCGGACGGCGTCACCGTCCACATCCCGCTCCAGGTCCTCAACCAGATCACCGCCGACGGCTTCGACTGGCAGATCCCGGGCCTGCGGGCGGAGGTGGTGACGGAGCTGATCCGCTCGCTGCCCAAGCCGATCCGCCGGCACTACGTGCCCGCACCGAACTACGCGAAGGCCTTCCTGGACCGCGTCGTGCCGGTCCAGGAACCGCTGCCGGACACGCTGGCGCGGGAGCTGCAGCGGATGGTGGGCGTGCCGGTCACGCCCGAGGACTTCGACCTGGGGAAGATCCCGGACCACCTGAAGATCACCTTCCGGGTCACCGACGAGCGCAAGCGCAAGCTCGCCGAGGACAAGGACCTGGACGCCCTCAAGCTGCGCCTGCGGCCGAAGACCCAGGCCGCCATCTCCCAGGCCTTCGAGGCCGCCGCCGAGTCCCCCGTCGAGCAGCGCACGGGCCTGAGGCAGTGGACGATCGGCACCCTCTCCCGCACCTTCGAGACCCGGCGCGCGGGCCAGCCGATCAAGGCGTACCCGGCGCTGGTCGACGAGGGGGAGTCCGTCTCCGTACGGCTCTTCGACACCGCGGCCGAGCAGACCGAGGCCATGTGGCGCGGCACCCGGCGGCTCATCCTGCTCAACGTGCCGACCAACCCGGCGAAGTTCGCCACCGACCGGCTCACCAACCAGGACAAGCTCGCCCTGTCCCGCAACCCGCACGGCTCCGTCGCCGCCCTCTTCGACGACTGCGTCACCGCCGCCGCCGACCGGCTCATCGCCGACCACGGCGGCCCCGCCTGGGACGAGGAGTCCTTCCGCAAGCTCTTCGACTCCGTACGTGCCGACCTCGTCGAGCTCACCATCCAGACCATCGCCCGCGTCCGCCAGATCCTCGCCGCGTGGCAGGCCTGCGAACGCCGCCTGAAGGCCACCAAGAGCCTCGTCCTGGTGCCCAACCTCGCCGACGCCCGGGAACACCTCGCGAGCCTCGTGCACCCCGGTTTTGTGGCCGACACGGGTCTGCGCCGCCTGCCGGACCTCCTGCGCTACCTCGTCGCCGTCGACCGCCGCCTCCAGCAGATGCCGGCCGGAGCCCAACGCGACACCTCCCGCATGGAGAAGGTCCGCGAGATCCAGGCCGAATACGCCGACCTCCTCGCCGCGCAACGCCCCGGCCGCCCCGTCCCGCCCGCCGTCCGCGACATCCGCTGGATGATCGAAGAACTCCGCGTCAGCTACTTCGCCCACGCCCTCGGAACCGCCCACCCCGTCTCCGACAAGCGCATCTTCAAAGCCCTCGACGAAGCCTGGGGATGAGGCCCGGGCAACGGGTTCGCTTCCACCCCCTGACCTGCTGTACAGTCTCTCTCGCAGCCAAGGAAGTGCGGCTGCGGAACACCTGGTCCTGTGGAGCAGTTTGGAGTGCTCGCCACCCTGTCAAGGTGGAGGCCGCGGGTTCAAATCCCGTCAGGACCGCAGTAGCAGGCAAGACGAAGAGGCCCGGATCCCCTGGATCCGGGCCTCTTCGCGTGGTACGCCTGGCACATGGCGACGCGCCCGGCACAGAGGCGACGCAGAGGCCCGGCACAGGAAGTTGCACTACCGTACGAGCCTGAGCAGGGACAAGAGCCGGGGGTGTGACGGGTGTCACGCGATAAGTTTCGACTGTGGGGGAACCTGAGCCCTCCTGTGGAACCGTCAATTTAATATGTGCAATTGCACGTCTCCGACCGGAACACAGGGAACACACAGCAAAGGCCCGTGAAGGGCCGACGGGCCTTCCACGAGCCATCCCCCAGCAGTCCCCGGGCACAAAAAAGATCGCACCGGACCCGGCGGAGTCCGGTGCGATCAACGCAGCCGTTGGGCTTCCCTGATGGGGGCAGGGGACCCGGTAGAGCGGGCGGGCCATCGGGGTGGGGGCCCCGGGGAACGCCCGTTGTGGCAGGTCAGACCTCGCTGCGCTGCTGCGGAATGCCCGCCAGCAAGGCACGGACCTCCGCTTCGCGGTAGCGACGGTGACCGCCGAGCGTACGGATGGACGTGAGCTTGCCAGCCTTGGCCCAGCGCGTGACCGTCTTCGGGTCCACCCGGAACATGGTGGCAACCTCAGCGGGGGTCAGCAGCGGCTCGGCATCAGGGGTGCGAGCGGTCATGAGCGGCCTCCTCGAGAGAACCGAACCAACACGGTTCTTTCCTCTAAATTCTGCACCTTGACCCGCGTTGCCCGAAATGGCGGACGCGGGCCGAGTCGGTAATAGGACGAACGGCTTGTCCTCGGCACTACAACTACACCATCTGTCCAGCCGTGTCGGCCAAACCGATGGATTTGCCCTCTCAGGTGTCGAACCTCGGTAGACCCGCAAGGACCATGCCATAACGGACAGTCACTCCAGGGTGACGATCAGTCACAGCGGTCCCACGAGTCACAGCCGAACCCTCAAGGAGTGTGATGCCGGGCAAGCCGTACAAACATGGACACAGGGGACCTACTGGACCCCTTGTCCCATATTGTCATGAGGGGTGGGTGTCTCGGCAAGGGCGTCAAACGTGCTCTTCGTCACGCTTGGGCCAAAGCTCCGACTCGGGACCAAGGTCCCGACGCCCCATCAACTCGCGTACTGGAGTTCGCGAACCCCGCGCCAGCGCTCCGTGAGCCGCTCGTACGCCTCGCCGGCCGCGTCGGTGTTCCCGTCGCGCAGGGCGGCCAGTCCCTCGGCCACGTCGGCCGCCGAGTGGTCCTCGGCGAGGACGTCCTCGGGAATGGCGTGCACCAGCCCGCCGTAGTCGAGTTCGACCATCGAGCGCGGGTGGAACTCCTCGAGCCAGCGCCCGACATCGACGAGGCCGTCGATCAGGGGCCCCTCTTCGAGTGAATCCTTCAGCACCCGCAGGCCCCGCGCCGTCCGCCGCCGGGCCTGCACCATCGGGGTGCGGTAGCGCAGCACCGGCTGTTTGGACTCGCCGTCGCCGGACGGCTCGTACTCCCGCTCGGAGTCGGCGAACAGCGCGAACCAGCGCACCGGCACATGCCAGGTCGCCGAGCGGATCCACGGGCGGGCGTCGGGGTTGCGGGAGCGCCAGTCCTCGTAGTCCGCCTCGGCCTGGAGGCGTACGACGGGCGGCAGCAGCGCGTCCAGCACCGGGACCGGGTACTGCTCGGCGAGCTCCTCAAGGGCCAGCCAGCCGCGCAGCCGGGTCCGCCAGGGGCAGACGTGGGTCACGCCGTCCACGACGGCCACGAAGGCGTCCCTGCTCTCGTGCACGGGAACGGCGACCGGTGGCACCGGCAGGAGATCGGCCAGGGACTGCCGCAGTTCGTCCTGTGCGGTCCGTTCCGTGCCCGAGGCGGCATACCGGTACCAGTGGGTGCGCTCGGGCTCCGGAAAGGCCGCCAGAGGCTCGTACACCCGCAGATACGCGGTGTACGGGACGAGCACCGATGACAAGCCCACGCCCGCTCCCTGTAGACGGCACCTCTGTCTCGCGATGTCCTCGCATCGTCCCACGGCGCTTCCCCCGCCGGGAGTGATCCACGACACTGAGAGCATGTCCTTGAGCAGGTGGCTCTACTCTTCTGCCAACCGGCCCTCCCCACCCGCATGGAGGGCGACCTCTGGACTTCGGGAGTCACCACAGTGACCGACGTACGTCAGGCCGACAGCGTCCTTCCCAGGCAATCGTTCCTGGACCACCTCTGGCGATCGGAGCTGGGAGGACACGAGCAGGTCGTGCTGTGCCAGGACCGTGACAGCGGCCTCAGGGCCGTCATCGCGCTCCACTCGACCGCCCTGGGCCCCGGGCTCGGCGGCACCCGCTTCTTCCCGTACGCGACCGACGAGGAAGCCGTCGAGGACGCGCTCAACCTGTCGCGCGGAATGTCGTACAAGAACGCCCTCGCCGGGCTCGACCACGGCGGCGGCAAGGCCGTCATCATCGGCGACCCGGACCTGAACAAGTCCGAGGACCTGCTGCTCGCCTACGGCCGCTTCGTGGCCTCCCTCGGCGGCCGCTACGTCACCGCGTGCGATGTCGGCACCTACGTCGCGGACATGGACGTCGTCGCCCGTACGAACCACTGGACCACCGGCCGCTCCCCCGAGAACGGCGGCGCCGGCGACTCCTCCGTGCTCACCGCCTGGGGTGTCTTCCAGGGCATGCGCGCCGCCGCCCAGGTCCGCTGGGGCGACCCGACGCTGCACGGCCGCCGGGTCGGCATCGCCGGCGTCGGCAAGGTCGGCCACCACCTCGTCGAGCACCTGCTGAAGGACGGCGCCGAGGTCGTGGTCACGGACGTGCGCGCCGAGGCGGTGGAGCGGATCCGCTCCCGCCACCCCGAGGTCGACGCCGTCATCGACGCGGACGCCCTGATCCGGACCCCGCTGGACGTCTACGCCCCCTGCGCGCTCGGCGGCGCCCTCAACGACGACACCGTGCCCGTCCTGACCGCCGGCGTCGTCTGCGGGGCCGCCAACAACCAGCTCGCCCACCCGGGCGTCGAGAAGGACCTCGCCGACCGTGGCGTGCTCTACGCGCCGGACTACGTCGTCAACGCCGGCGGTGTGATCCAGGTCGCGGACGAGCTCCACGGCTTCGACTTCGAACGCGCCAAGGCCAAGGCCACGAAGATCTTCGACACGACGCTGGCCATCTTCGACCGCGCCGCCACCGACGGCATCCCCCCGGCCGCCGCCGCGGACCGCCTCGCCGAACAGCGCATCGCGGACCGCACACCGGCCGAGCGCTGGCTGCGCCCAACGGCGGGATAAGCCGAAGTGGTCTCCGCCACACCACTCCCTGCCGACGGACGGAGTCCGGCGCAGCCGCCCGAAGCCTGCGAAGCAGCGCGAGGGCGGCAGAAGAAGGAATCCGCCGTACGCCGGCCGAGAGTTGGCTGCGCCCGACGGCGGGGTAGACCCGTCGTGGGGCGCAGCCAAAAGTGGAATGTGGCCGTTACCACGCCCCAACGCCAAGACCGCGACAGAAGAAGGTAAAATCACGACTGACCAGCAAGGAAGGGGCCCTCAGGGCACCCGCTCCGACGCGCGTCGTGCGGGCGACGTACCGTGCGGCGTCGGAAGCAGGTACCGTTGAAGGCCACGGATCGGCGTCTCCCCCGAGAGGCCGTTCCCTATCGTGAACGCGTGTCAAGACTCGGGGCCGTCGAGCCCCGCCGTTAAGGGGGTCGAGCCATGGGGCGCGGCCGGGCCAAGGCCAAGCAGACAAAGGTCGCCCGCCAGCTGAAGTACAACAGCGGCGGAACGGACTTGTCACGTCTGGCCAACGAGCTGGGCGCATCGTCGACACAGCCGGTGAATGTCAATCCGGAGCCTGTCGAGGACGACGATGAGCATGACGACGACCCGTACGCTCAGTACGCGGCGCTCTACAACGATGACGAGGACGAAGAGGACGAGGAGTCCGAGCCGTCCGCACAGCGTCGTCGCGCTTGACACAGCTGACGCAGCAGTGTCCTCACTGACCCGGTCCGGGCTCCGCCCCGGACCGGGTTTCGTGCTGCCCCGCGCGGCTCACGCCGCGTAGTCACCGGTCAACTCGACCGCCTCGGCGTGGTCGCCGCGCTCGGTGACCTCACCGGCGACCCAGGCGTCCAGCCCGCGGTCGGCCAGCGTGGTGAGCGCCACATCCACCGCTTCCTGCGGGACGACGGCGATCATGCCGACGCCCATGTTCAGCGTCTTCTCCAGCTCCAGCCGCTCGACGCCGCCCAGCTCGCCGACCGTGCGGAACACCGCGCCCGGCGTCCAGGTCGAGCGGTCCACGGTGGCGTGCAGGTGGTCCGGGACGACCCGGGCCAGGTTGGCGGCCAGGCCGCCGCCCGTGACGTGCGAGAAGGCGTGTACCGGGGCCGTACGGGTCAGGGCGAGGCAGTCCAGCGAGTAGATGCGGGTGGGCTCCAGCAGCTCCTCGCCGAGGGTGCGGCCGAACTCCGGGACCTCGCGGTCCAGGGCCCAGCCGGCCCGGTCGAAGAGGACGTGCCGGACCAGCGAGTACCCGTTGGAGTGAAGTCCGGAGGACGCCATGGCGATCACCGCGTCACCCGTACGGATACGATCCGCGCCGAGCACCGCGTCGGCCTCGACCACGCCCGTACCGGCGCCCGCGACGTCGAACTCGTCGGCGCCCAGCAGCCCCGGGTGCTCGGCCGTCTCGCCGCCGACCAGGGCGCAGCCGGCGAGCACACAGCCCTCGGCGATGCCCTTGACGATGGCGGCGACCCGCTCGGGGTAGACCTTGCCGACGCAGATGTAGTCGGTCATGAAGAGCGGTTCGGCGCCGCAGACCACGAGGTCGTCGACGACCATGCCGACCAGGTCGTGGCCGATGGTGTCGTACACGCCCATCTTCCGGGCGATGTCGACCTTCGTACCGACCCCGTCCGTCGCGGAGGCGAGCAGCGGCCGCTCGTAGCGCTTGAGGGCGGAGGCGTCGAAGAGGCCGGCGAAGCCGCCGAGGCCGCCGACGACCTCGGGGCGGGTGGCCTTCTTCACCCACTCCTTCATCAGCTCGACGGCGCGGTCGCCCGCTTCGATGTCGACGCCGGCAGCTGCGTAGCTGGCACCGGTGGTTTCAGACATGAGTCTGTCGCGTCCTTGAGATCGGGGAATTACGGGCGACGGAGCGCGTCAGCGGCGTCCGGGCCGCCGGCGAGCTCGGTCTCCAGGAGGTGCTTGCCCAGCAGCTCAGGGTCCGGCAGCTCCATCGGGTACTCACCGTCGAAGCAGGCGCGGCACAGGTCCGGCTTGGCGATCGTGGTCGCCTCGACCATCGCGTCGATGGAGATGTACGCGAGCGAGTCCGCGCCCAGCGACTTGCCGATCTCGTCGACCGTGAGGCCGTTGGCGATCAGCTCGGCGCGGGTGGCGAAGTCTATGCCGAAGAAGCAGGGCCACTTGATGGGCGGCGACGAGATCCGGATGTGGACCTCGAGGGCCCCCGCCTCGCGCAGCATCCGGACCAGCGCGCGCTGGGTGTTGCCCCGGACGATCGAGTCGTCCACGACCACCAGGCGCTTGCCCCGGATGACTTCCTTCAGCGGGTTCAGCTTCAGCCGGATGCCGAGCTGCCGGATCGTCTGCGACGGCTGGATGAAGGTCCGGCCGACGTACGAGTTCTTCACCAGGCCGGATCCGTAAGGGATCCCGCTGGCCTCGGCGTAGCCCACGGCGGCGGGCGTTCCGGACTCCGGAGTCGGTATCACCAGATCGGCGTCGACCGGGGCTTCCTTGGCGAGCCGGCGGCCCATCTCCACGCGGGAGAGGTACACGTTGCGGCCGGCGATGTCGGTGTCGGGGCGCGCGAGGTAGACGTACTCGAAGACACAGCCCTTGGGCCGGGCCTCGGCGAAACGGGAGGCGCGCAGGCCGTTCTCGTCGACGGCGATCATCTCGCCGGGCTCGATCTCCCGGATGAAGCTCGCACCGCAGATGTCGAGGGCTGCCGTCTCCGACGCCACCACCCAGCCGCGCTCCAGGCGGCCGAGGACCAGCGGGCGGATGCCCTGCGGGTCGCGGGCCGCGTAGAGGGTGTGCTCGTCCATGAAGACCAGGCTGAACGCGCCCTTGACCTGCGGCAGGATCTGCGTGGCGGCGTGCTCGACGCTCAGCGGCTTGCCGTCCTCGTCCACCTGGCCGGCGAGCAGCGCGGTGACCAGGTCGGTGTCGTTGGTCGCCGCGACCTTCGTCGCCCGGCCGTTGCCCTGCGGGAGGGCGGCCACCAGCTCGGCGAGCTCGGCGGTGTTGACGAGGTTGCCGTTGTGGCCCAGCGCGATCGAGCCGTTGGCGGTGGCCCGGAAGGTGGGCTGGGCGTTCTCCCAGACCGACGCGCCGGTCGTCGAATAGCGGGCATGACCGACGGCGATATGGCCCTGGAGAGAGCCGAGGGATGTCTCGTCGAAGACCTGTGAGACCAGGCCCATGTCCTTGAAAACCAGGATCTGCGAGCCGTTGCTCACTGCGATGCCCGCGGACTCCTGTCCGCGGTGCTGCAGCGCATACAGCCCGAAATAGGTGAGCTTGGCGACCTCTTCGCCGGGGGCCCAGACACCGAAGACGCCACAAGCGTCCTGGGGGCCCTTCTCGCCGGGGAGTAGGTCGTGGTTGAGGAGTCCGTCACCACGTGGCACGGCACCGAGTCTAGGGCAGGTTCCGCCATCGTCCGAACGAGGGACGCGCGAAGGGCCTGGTTCTATGCGCGTAACCCCTTGGGGCGCCTGGCCATGTGACGTACGCCTGGTCAGCCCCGGACCGGCGGCCGCAGGGCGGAATCGCGCACCATGGCCGCCAGTTCGGCGGCGGCGCGTCCGGCCCGGTTGTGCAGGCCGAACTGACGCTCGGCCCAGGGCCAGCCGACCGTGCCGACCACCGCGTCGGGGGTGCCGGTGAGGGTGCGTACGACCAGGAGGCCGTCGCGGGTGTAGACGACCGCGCGAATCGTGTCCCATGGCACGTGCCGGGTGCGCCAGCGGGCGCGGACGCGCAGCCCCGTGCCATCGGCGGTGATCCGCCAGGCCACCAGGGCCCAGGCGTTGGCGGCCATCCAGATGCTGCCCAGGAACCAGGTCACGTAGCGCCAGACGCTGCCCTGCTCGCCCTCGGCCAGCAGCCCGATCCACATGCCGGTGACCACGCACACCAGCAGCACACCGAGGAGCCGGGCCACCGGGCCGCCCTGCCAGCGGACCGGCCCGGCAGGCGGCTTCAGGGTGGCGAGCGCGACCCGGAGCCGGTCCTGCTCGTCCCGCCGGTGCGCGGCCAGCGCTTTGCCGGTGCGGTCGCCGCGCGGCCTCCGGGCGACGGCGAGGTCGACCTCCGCGCTCGCCGGCCGTACCGGTCCCGCGCCCGCCTGAGCCGTCGGGCTGTTGTTGTGCGCGCCGGTGAGCAGGACCTCGCCGCCCTCGTACGGGGCCCCGTAGAGGACCCCGTCCCGCAGCCCCGGCCACGAGGGGCCGAACGACGTATAGCTGAGCGCGGGCCGGTCGCCCTCTCCGTCACCCGCCGCGAAGATCTCCATCCGCCCGCCACGCCGCCGGGCCGTCACGCGCAGCACCGGGACCGGCCTGCGGCGCAGGGCGGCCGCGCGCAGGCCCGCGAGGAGACCGCCGGCGACGAGCGAGACCCCGAGTCCGGCGCCGAGGAGCCCGAGGGCCTGCCGGCCGGTGCGGTCCTCGTACGGTTCGGCGGCGGGGCGGATCCAGTCGCCTTTGGCGAGGACGGGGATGGTGTCACCGACGGTGTAGTCCCCCGCGACCTCGATGCGGTGCTTCTGGCCCCGCAGGGCGACGGTCACCACACCGTCCGCGTCGTCGTACCCGGTGACCTGGGCCTTGAGCGGAGTGGCCGTGCGCGCCATCAGCTCGTCGTGGCGATCACCCATGACCGCTGTCGTGAGGAGGAAGGCGGCCGCCGCGCACACCACCGCGCCGGTGACACCGAGCGCCACGCCCCGGCGGACCCGCGCCACGGTGTGCGGCACGGCGGCCGTCACCCCGCCGGCCGCGTCGAGCGCGTACCTCCGCTGCCGGCGTCGCGCCCGCAACCGCAGCACGACCCCCGCCCAGCCCCAGCAGAGCGCGGCGACCACGGCCCCCGAGGCGATCCGCTCCCCCCAGGCACCCTGCCAGTTGCCCGGGTCCGCCATCCACAGGAGCAGCAGCGGCGCCGACACCACGGCCAGCTCCGGCAGCACGAAGAGCCAGACCAAGTGGGGCAGAAAAAGCATCGTCCCGGCGGCATCGAACCATTCGGGCCCGCAGGGCGCAGAGACCGTGCACACCTCGCCGGACGAGAAGGCCAGCGCCACGACCACACTCAGCGCCAGCGCCGCCGCAGGCCACGCCGGCCGCGCCCACCTCGGCAGCCGCACGGCCGCCCAGCGGGCAGAGTCAGCGGTCGTCCACGGGCGGCAGCCACCCGGTATGTGGTCGTCGGCCGGCGGCAGCGCAGATGTGCTCACCGGCGCATTATGCGGGTCCTTCTTATGAGGAAACCATCAGCCCAGGACCGGCAGGTACGGCCCGAGGTCGGCCCGCTCGCCGCTCGCCGACACAGCTGCGGACTCGAGCGCGTCGGCCCAGGTCGTACGTCCCGTGGCCAGCCGGATCCAGGTCAACGGGTCGGTCTCGACGACGTTGGGCGGGGTGCCGCGGGTGTGGCGGGGGCCCGGTACGCACTGAACCGCGGCGTAGGGCGGGACACGGACCTCGACCGAGTTGCCGGGCGCCTTGCCGGCGAGGGCGTCCGCGAGAAGCCGTACGACCGCGGCGACGGCCTGCCGGTCGAGGGGAACGGCGACCCCTGTTGCGGTGGCCAGGTCGTCGCTGTGGACGACAAGCTCCACGAGCCGGGTGACGAGGAAATCTGTGCTGCGCATGCCGCCCAGCGTGATCGCGATCAACCGGTCGGGTTCGACGGCCTGATCCAGAACCGCGTCCAGCCGCCCAGCAGCCTCCTCCAACCGGGCAACGGCCCGCTCGGTGGTGGCGGCCGCCTCCCGGGTGTCCTCATCCAACCGACCGGCGATGGTGACCGTGGACCCCGCCCACCCGACCAGGTCGAGGTCGGCCTTCCCGGGCGCCGGCCGCTCCAGGACATCCGGCACCGCTTCGATCTGCCGGGCGATGTGCACCAGCAACTCGTGCACGTCCCACCCCGGCAGCCCGGAAGGACCAGCCAGCGCCTTCGCGTCCAGGCCACGTGCCGCGTCCACGACATGTCGAACCTGCGCGACAAGCGCGACGCCGGTCTTCTCCGGATCGTAACGGCGGGCTCGGCGAGCGGCTGGCGGCATGCCCCGCAGCCTACGCGGCCCTCGCCGGCGCGTGCCTTGCTTCGGGACGCCTGCGCCTTCGCAGGGTGGGTGGCTGAGGTTGTCGCGCGGCGTACGCCGAGTGGCCGGGTTGGGCCAGCCCGTCCGCCTCAGGCGGACGGCCTACCCCCAACCCGGGGGAGCAGAAGGTGGACGCCGCGAGGGACCGGGGTCGCAGCCACCCACCCCACCCGGGGAAGCAGAAGTGAACGGCGGGAAGGCCGGGGCCGGAGACACCCACCCGGGGGGAGCAGAAGGTGGGCGACGGGAGGGCCGGGGCGGCACCCACCCACCCGGGGAGCAGAAGTGGACGACGGGAAGGCCGGGGCCGGAGACACCCACCCGGGGGGAGCAGAAGGTGGGCGACGGGAGGGCCGGGGCGGCACCCACCCACCCGGGGAGCAGAAGGTGGACGACGTGAGGGGCCGGGGTCGGAGGGGTGGGGGTTCTGGACGCTCCGCATATTTGTGTGCGGCATGCCGGGTGAGGCAACGGACGGACCCGTCACGCACGTAAATATGTCGGTCCAGGACCCCCAGCCCCGGAGGCCCCGGACCCGACCGCAACAGCCGACCTCAGCCGGCGACGACCCGCTCGAACGTCAGCAGCAGACCCTCGACCGCGCCGGGCCCGATGCGGCCCTTGACATCGGCGGCGGTGATGGCCTTGAGCTGCCAGCCGTCCTCCGCCTGCTTGTTGAGGGTCTTCTCCAGCTTGTCGCCGTCAAGGGCGTCGCCGATCAGCGATTCGCGGAAGCTGACGACCTTGTACTCGTAACTCATGGGTCCGGGGCCTTTCAGGTAGGAAGGGCCCTAGCCAATCACCGTACGGCGTATCCGCCTAGCCCGTTCTCGACGAGCTCAAAAGCACGCTCGGCCCGCTCAACGGCCCCCCTGAGCGAAGACCCGTACGAGCAAGGCCGGAGTATCTGTGACGAGTTGACGAACCGTCAGAATCAACGGGCTGTCATTGAGCCCGACGGAAGGATCCCGGGCGGCCAGCGCCTCCAGGAAGTGGCGGCGCACGGCGGCGACGACCGTCTCGCCGGGGGCCCGGTCGCGTACGACACGGGCGGCGTCCTGGTGCAGGAAACGGCACCGCGTGAGCAGCTCGGCGTGGCCACGACGAGCATCCGCTTCTTCCAGACCCTGGGCAACGCGCTCGGCGCGGCCCTCTTCGGCTCCCTGCTCAGCCGGGTCTACGCGTCGAAGGTGCCCGGCGGGTCGACCAGCGACATGGGCCCGGGCGCGGTGGCCGACTTCGTCAGCTCGATCGACGTCGTCTTCCTGGCGGCGTCCGGGGTCATGCTGCTGGCGCTGCTGCTGGCAACCCGGCTGCGGGTGCCGTCAGGCGGGTCGTACGGGCCCTGCAGCCCGGTCGACCAACGGGCCGTCGTCCCGGTCGGCGCGGAGCAGTAGCAACTCCGCGCGCTCGTAAGGGGCCCCGAACAGCACCGCCCGCCGCAGCCTGGTGCCGTCGGCGCCATCGGGCTCAGGGCCGGGCTCAAGCTCCGGCTCCGGCTCCGGCGACACGGGGCAGGAGAACAGCGGCCGACGGCCGGCCGTGTCGTCCGCCGCGTACACCCAGAGGCGGCCGTCCTCGTCCTCCTGGGCCAGCGCCCTCAGCACCGGCACGGGTGCCCGGCGCAGGCGCGCGGCACGGTAGAGGGCGGCCGTCCCCTCCGCCGCGAGCGTCAACGCCAGTGCGCCCAGCGGCGGGTACCAGATCGCCGGCACCGCGAGCGCGACCCCCGCCCCGATCCGTACCGCCCCCCGGCGCAACGGCGGCACCGGCTCCGGCAGCGCCAGGCGTACCCCCTGCGCCGCGTTCGCCGCGAGCAGCCGCTGGCGGCGCCGTACGCCGATCCGGTGCCGGGCCGCCGCCCAGCCGTACGCCAGCGCGGCCACCGCTGCCGCGTACGCCGCCGGGGGCTCCGTCCAGATCAGCCACGCCATGATCGCGGGAGCCGAGATCAGCGTCAGCTCCGGCAACCGCACCAGCCAGTACAACTGGGCCGCCGCCAGGGCCGCATGCCCCGCCCCCCACTCCTGCGGCTCCACGACCACCGCCACCGCGACCGCCACCAGCCACGCTCCGGCCGCCGCCCCCACCGCCCGCGCCCACCCCGCCGGCCGACACGCCGCCCACCGTCCCGCATCCCGCGTCCACCACCCCGGCAACGCACCCTCGCCATCACTCACGCGAGGAGTATGGGCCCCTGCCCTGCGCCCCGTGGTTCCGGCGGTGTTAACGCGGGCGTGGCGGGGGAAAGCAACCCCACCACGAGCCCGCAGCCACCAACCGACCGCAACCACCCACCCAGCAGAGGCGCGGCGGGAGAGAGGGCGAGAAAAACCCGCCCCACCGGCCCGCACTCGACCGACGACCGGGGCCGGGGTCGAGACGGGCAGGGGGCGGGCAGGGGGCGGGCGGGCGACGAGCGGGGTGCCGCCTACGCGAGGAGCGCCGGGATCGTGCCCTCGTGGGCCTCGCGGAGTTCGGCCAGGGGAAGCGTGAACTGGCCCTGGACCTCGATGGAGTCACCGTCGACGACACCGATCCGCGTGGCCGGAAGGCCACGCGCACCGCACATGTCGGTGAAGCGGAGCTCCTCGCTGCGCGGGACGGCCACGACGGCCCGCCCCGCGGACTCGCTGAAGAGGAAGACGAACGGGTCCAGTTCCTCCGGCACCACGAGCCGTGCGCCGAGGCCGCCGCGGAGGCAGGACTCGGTGACGGCCTGGATGAGGCCGCCGTCCGACAGGTCGTGGGCGGCGTCGACCATGCCGTCGCGGGAGGCCGAGATGAGGATCTCGGCGAGCAGCTTCTCCCGCTCCAGGTCGACGGCGGGCGGCAGCCCGCCGAGGTGCCCGTGCGCGACCTGCGACCACGCGGATCCGCCCAGCTCGACCTTCGTGTCGCCGAGGAGATACAGCAGGTGGCCCTCGTCCGCGAAGGCCATCGGCGTACGGCGGGTGACGTCGTCGATGACGCCGAGCACGGCGACCACCGGTGTCGGGTGGATCGCGATGTCACCGGTCTGGTTGTAGAGGGAGACGTTGCCGCCGGTCACCGGCGTGCCCAGCACCAGACAGCCGTCGGCCAGTCCACGGCAGGCCTCCGCGAACTGCCACATCGCCGCGGGGTCCTCCGGCGAACCGAAGTTCAGGCAGTCGGAGACGGCCAGCGGCTTGGCACCGGTCGTCGCGACGTTCCGGTACGCCTCCGCCAGCGCGAGCTGCGCGCCGGTGTACGGATCGAGCTTGGCGTAGCGCCCGTTGCCGTCGGTGGCGACGGCCACGCCCAGGTTCGTATCGGGGTCGATGCGGACGACGCCCGAGTCCTCGGGCTGCGCCAGCACCGTGTTGCCCTGTACGAAGCGGTCGTACTGGTCGGTGATCCACGCCTTGGAGGCCTGGTTCGGGGAGGAGACGAGGGCCAGCACGGAGGCCCGCAGCTCGTCGCCGCCCACCGGGCGCGGGAGGGCGTTGGCGTCGTCGGCCTGGAGGGCGTCCTGCCAGGCGGGACGCGCGTACGGGCGCTCGTAGACCGGGCCTTCGTGGGCGACGGTCCGGGGCGGGACGTCGACGATCTGCTCGCCGTGCCAGAAGATCTCGAGGCGCTCGCCGTCGGTCACCTCACCGATGACGGTGGCGATGACGTCCCACTTCTCGCAGATCTCCAGGAACCGCGCGACCTTCTCCGGCTCCACGATCGCGCACATGCGCTCCTGCGACTCGCTCATGAGGATCTCCTCGGGCGAGAGCGTCGCGTCACGCAGCGGCACGGTGTCCAGCTCGACCCGCATGCCACCCGAACCGGCCGACGCCAGCTCGCTCGTGGCACACGACAGACCGGCGCCGCCGAGGTCCTGGATTCCCGCGACGAGGTCCTCGCGGAAGATCTCCAGGGTGCACTCGATGAGCAGCTTCTCCTGGAAGGGGTCGCCGACCTGGACGGCCGGCCGCTTGGTCGGGCCGGTGTCGGAGAAGGTCTCGGACGCGAGCACGGACACGCCGCCGATTCCGTCGCCACCCGTACGGGCGCCGTAGAGGATGACCTTGTTGCCGGGGCCCGAGGCCTGGGCGAGGTGGATGTCCTCGTGCTTCATGACGCCGACGCACAGGGCGTTGACCAGCGGGTTGCCCTGGTAGCAGGCGTCGAAGACGACCTCGCCGCCGATGTTCGGCAGGCCCAGGCAGTTGCCGTAGCCGCCGACGCCCGCCACGACACCCGGGAGGACCCGCTTGGTGTCGGGGTGGTCGGCGGCGCCGAAGCGCAGCGGGTCCATGACGGCGACCGGGCGGGCGCCCATCGCGAGGATGTCGCGGACGATGCCGCCGACGCCGGTCGCCGCACCCTGGTAGGGCTCGATGTACGAGGGGTGGTTGTGCGACTCGACCTTGAAGGTGACCGCGTAGCCCTGGCCGACGTCCACGACGCCGGCGTTCTCGCCGATGCCGACGAGCATGGCGTCGTTCTCGGGGGCCTTCTCGCCGAACTGCTTGAGGTGGATCTTGCTGCTCTTGTACGAGCAGTGCTCGGACCACATGACGGAGTACATCGCCAGTTCGGCACCGGTCGGGCGGCGGTCGAGAATGGCGCGGATGCGCTCGTACTCGTCCTTCTTGAGGCCGAGTTCGGACCACGGCTGCTCGGTGTCAGGGGTCTGCTCGGCGTGCTTGACGGTATCAAGGGTCATGACGAAGAGACCAGCTTCCTCAGGATCGAGGTGAAGAAACCGAGGCCGTCGGTGCGACCGGTGCCGATCAGCGACTCGACGGCATGTTCGGGGTGCGGCATGAGGCCGACGACATTGCCGGCCGCATTGGTGATTCCGGCGATGTCACGGAGGGAACCGTTGGGGTTCCAGTCCGCGTAGCGGAAGACGACCCGGCCCTCCGCCTCGAGTTCGTCGAGGGTGTGTTCATCGGCGACGTAACGGCCGTCGATGTTCTTGAGCGGGATGGAGATCTCCTGGCCCGCTTCGTAATCGGCCGTCCAAGAGGTCGCCGCGTTCTCGACACGGAGCTTCTGGTCACGGCAGATGAAGTGCAGGTGATTGTTGCGCAGCATCGCACCGGGCAGCAGGTGCGACTCGGTCAGCACCTGGAAGCCGTTGCAGATACCGAGGACCGGAAGACCGTCCTTCGCGCCCGCGATGACGGACTCCATGACGGGCGAGAAGCGCGAAATGGCCCCGGCCCGCAGATAGTCGCCGTAACTGAAACCGCCCGGCAGGACGACTGCGTCAACCTGCTGGAGGTCCTTGTCGCGATGCCAGAGCGACACCGGCTCGGCACCGGCGAGGCGGACCGCCCGCTGGGTGTCGCGGTCGTCGAGAGTGCCGGGAAATGTGACGACACCAATGCGTGCGGTCACGAGTCGACCCTTACGGTGAAATCTTCGATCACTGTGTTGGCGAGGAAGGTCTCTGCCATCTCGCGGATACGGCCGAGGGCGGCATCGTCGACCGGCCCCTCGACTTCGAGTTCAAAGCGCTTGCCCTGCCGTACATCGGCGATTCCCGCGAACCCGAGACGCGGCAGCGCACGCTGCACAGCCTGGCCCTGGGGGTCGAGGATCTCCGGCTTGAGCATGACGTCGACTACGACGCGTGCCACGGTCACTCCCGGTGGTGGTGTTGCGTGAGACGTGCCTCAGCGTACCCCGTTCGAGAATCTACGCGAGTAGATATGGACCGAAATGGGAGCGGAAATCAGGCGGCCACGATTGCTCGCATGACACGCGAAGGAAATTTCCCGAGGCTTCCCGTCACAATGTTTCCCGATGTACAAATGAAAAGTATTGACCCCGACCGGTCGGATTCGATAGAACTTCGCACGTCACCACAGGTGCGAGCCTGTTCCGCACGAAAGGACCGATATCCATGGCGCAGCGCGTAGTGGTCACCCTCTCCGACGACCTCGACGGCGGCGAAGCGGAGGAAACGATCACTTTCGGCATCGACGGGAAGTCCTACGAGATCGACCTCTCGTCGAGCAATGCGGACAAGCTGCGCGACGCGCTCTCGCCGTACGTCGAGGCGGGGCGCAAGCACGCCCGTTCCGGCAAGACCTACAAGCGCACCTCGGTCGCGCCCGATCCGGCGGCGGTCCGCGCCTGGGCCCGTTCGAACGGCTTTGACGTCCCGCCGCGCGGCCGCATCCCGAAGAAGGTCTACGAGGCGTTCACCGAGGCCAGTTGAGTCGATTGGACAGCCACCCCGGGTGATCCGCTAGAGTTTGCAGCGCGCCGAGGGCAGGGCCGGAAGGCCAGGTCAGCGGAGGTCACGCGGGTGTAGCTCAGTAGTAGAGCGCCCCCCTTCCAGGGGGGAGGCGCAGTGTGCAATTCCTGTCACCCGCTCTGACTGTTCTGACTGGTCGAAACGATCAGGTAGAGTAGTCGCCGTGCGGACGTGGCTCAGTTGGTAGAGCATCACCTTGCCAAGGTGAGGGTCGCGAGTTCGAATCTCGTCGTCCGCTCTTGAATGAAGGCCCTTGACCGGAATCCGGTCAAGGGCCTTCGTCATGTCCGCACCTGTGTCTGTGGCCGTGACTGTGTCCGTGCCTGCGAGAATCCAGGTTTGTCGCACGTGCGGGGCTCGGTTACAGTAGGCCTCGCAACACCGCAAGCGGACGTAGCTCAGTTGGTAGAGCGCAACCTTGCCAAGGTTGAGGTCGCGAGTTCGAGCCTCGTCGTCCGCTCTGTAGCCCGAGGGCCCCGCCCGGATCATCCGAACCTGATCCGGGCGGGGCCTTCGGCGTTCACCAGGCGTTGCCCGTGAGCCGCTCGTACGCCTCGATGTACTTGGCCCGGGTCTGCTCGACCACCTCGGGCGGCAGCGGCGGCGGAGGCTGCTCGCTCTTCCGGTCCCAGCCGGACGCCGGCGAGGTCAGCCAGTCCCGTACGAACTGCTTGTCGTACGACGGCTGCGGGTGCCCCGGCTCCCACAGCTCGGCCGGCCAGAAGCGCGACGAGTCAGGCGTGAGCACCTCGTCCCCGATCGTCAGCCGTTCCTCGGCATCGAAGCCGAACTCGAACTTCGTGTCGGCCAGGATGATCCCCCGGTCGCGCGCGATGTCGCGGGCCAGGCCGTATACGGCCAGCGTGGTCTGCCGCAGCTGCGCCGCCGTGTCCGCGCCCACCTGACGGGCGACCTCTTCGTACGACACGTTCTCGTCGTGCTCGCCCACCTCGGCCTTCGTGGCCGGCGTGAAGATCGGCGCGGGCAGCTCGGACCCGTCCACCAGGCCCTCGGGGAGCGTGACCCCGCAGACCGTACGGTCCTGCTGGTACTCGGCGAGCCCGGAGCCGGTCAGATAGCCCCGCGCGACGCACTCCACCGGGATCATCCGCAGTGACGTGCAGACCATCGTCCGGCCCTCCCAGTCGGCGGGAGCGCCCTCGGGGACGTCGGTGGAGATGACGTGATGCGGCACGATGTCGGCCAGCTTGTCGAACCACCACAGGGACAACTGGGTGAGCACCCGCCCCTTGTCGGGGATCTCCGTTGGCAGCACCCAGTCGAAGGCCGACATCCGGTCGCTCGCGACCATCACCAGCTCTCCGGCCTGGTTCTGGTACAGGTCGCGCACCTTGCCGGTGTGCAGATGCAGCAGCCCGGGCACTTGGGCGGGCTCCGGCTTTTCGACGAATCCGGACATGGGTCCTCCCCGGTCGGCGGTTCAGCTCCTGATTCTCTCGTATGCGGGGGCTGTCGGCGCGGGGGGGGGGGGGGGGGGGGGGGGGGGGGGGCGGCGGGGGGGGGGGTTT